>CAJUAT010000001.1:0-92787 GCA_910584525.1 uncultured Muribaculaceae bacterium
AACCTGCCCGAAAAGAGCCGCCCCTACGGCCCCGAAATTTTAAGGAACGCGCTCTTAATCTTCCTTTATAACGTAAATGTCTTTGAGATTTCTTACTTTGCCGTCGAGGTCGAGGCCGTAACCTATTATGAACTTTGGTTCGATCTCGAAAGCCACGTAGTCGGGTTTGAAACCAGTCTTGGAGCTTGCGGGCTTGTGGAGCAGAGTGGCGAAACGAATGGAACGAGGGTTCCTCTTGCGGAGGTCAGCCACCATCATTGAAGCGGTGAGGCCTGTGTCCACAATATCTTCGATAATTACCACATCTTTACCTTCGATGTCTTCGTTAAGGCCCATAAGTTCCTTGACCTTACCTGTGGAAGCGGTTCCTTCGTAACTGGAGTATCTGACGAAATTGATGTGTGCGTCGTTGATGGCGGCTTCGCGGATAAGGTCGGCGGCGAACATGAATGCGCCGTTGAGGACGCACACAAACAGAGGCACGCGCCCTTTAAGGTCTTCGCGAATCTCTCCGGCAACACGCTTGACTTGTTTCTGGATCTCTTCGTTTGTAATAAAGGGTTGGAATGTCAACCCGTCGACGGTTAAAAGTTTGTCCATGATCAAAAGGTGTGAAGCGGTTGATGGTCGGCTTCAATGTGCAAAGTTAACTAATTTCCCGTGACCCCGCAAATAATATTAAGTCAGAGGTCAGAAGTCAGAGGACATAGGTCTGATGGCGGCAGGTTCGGCAATCAGGACGCAAAAAAAAGATTGACTGTCCTCTCGACAACCAATCTTGCGTTAACCTTAAAAATCTAATACCATGAAAAACTCGATGCAAAATTACAAAATAATTTTAAAACAATGTTATATAACATATAAATCTTCATTCTATTTATAAATAATTAACATAAAATTCAATATATGAATATATATTAACAAATATTAATATATTAAGTCGAGATTTTTTGTACCCCAAAATGATGTAGCCAGAGGATGTCAAGAGGGGGTTCTCGCTATGAGAATCCTCTTCGGTATCCAAAATCGTGCTGTAGCAAGTCCGATTTTGGCCAATATCCACCGATTGCGGGAAATGCGTTACTGGATACCCAAGCCGGGAGAGATCATATGTTTAATTTCGGATAAGATATGATAAGGACTTCTTTTGATTTTTTATCACTCAAAACATATTTAATATCATGAGACATACGCACTTCATTATGCCTGCCGTTTTTTTCTAAAAGATTTATTAAAGATTCAATTGAGGGTATTCCATTTGATCGATATGAAAAGACCAGTATACTGTTGTTGAAATTATTAATCAAATGACTAAAACCTGTCAAAATATTATCTTTATCAGTCCAAATATTATATCTACGTTTAAGTCTATGATGCTTGCTGTTAAGATCAATCAGATTTGACCATTCGTCATAATATACCAAACCATTTAGGAAATGATAAAAATCGGCATAATCAACACCTACGCCTTTTTCATTAATATAAGGCGTGTCAATATATACCAGGTCATATCGATTTTCAATAATTAACGCGTCCTTATTTAATGCGAGACAATTCGTTCCATTATCGAAAACAGCATGATTGGCCTCCTCCACGAAAGACCTGAAATGAATCTCAAACGGGGTATCCCATGTCTTTTTATTGCCAAATGAACGCTCAACATCAATAAGCCGTACGTACAAATTTTTTCTATGAAACAGATTATAAGGTCTCTTTATAATACATGACTGGAATAGTGCGAACCATGCGATGGCTCGTTTATATTCATCCTCTATCATGGATATATTGTACCTGACAACATCAAGCCAATGATTTTCTTCATCGGTATAATATATATCCTTGAAATTGTCGGATATGAATGTCGGGTAATCGACATCTGGATGTTCGGCTAATACGAAGTCTATGTCAGATTGATTTAAGAATACATAACTATTCTCGATTAATGCTTTACCTATAATAGAATTGAAAGGTAAAATGTCATTGTATGTTACAGTCTTGCCATTATCCTTTAGTTTATAGGCAACGCACCCGGTACCGCCAAATGCGTCTAACGCTGTCTGGAACGGAATGGTTGAAATTTCATTCCATATCCAATCTACAAATTTGGCCTTGCTGCCTTGGTATCTTGTAGTCGGGAATTTATTTTTTAATGGAATTTCAAATTCTGAAAATAATGATGGCTGCATTTTACTTTAAATTCCTGAACTCCTTGTAGGTTTTCAAATCATTATAGTAAGGCTTTGCGAGTTCTGCTTTCTTGGCCATATCAGGTGTCAGATAGTTCGTCCAGTAATCGTCAAACACTTCCTCACCCAACTCGGCAAAAACGCCATTCCCTTGGATTAAATCTTCTATTAGAGATATAGACCCTATGTTTTTTGTATTTCCGCTTCCCGGTCTGTCTGTTGCTATTTTCCATTTCTCTTGAACAAAAAAGGTTATATCTTTTACTACGGATATAATTTCGTCAAGTCTTTCGAGCGCATACAATTTGCATTCATCTATAGCTTCGTCATTCTCACTATAAATAATGCCTAAAATAATATGAGCTTTATACAACGAATATGGATATGTGACATTTTTAGTGCTATGGCGATTGCGAAAATATCCCGTAAATGCGCCAAGTGTCATCCCGTTTATTCTTGTTGGAGTTTTGCGATAGCTGCTTTTAAGGTCTAATGCGAATAGATTGCCATCTTTGTCAATAAATGTAATATCAGGATAGAAGTTCTGCTCCTTTGTGAGTTCTAACAGAAGTTCGTTGTCTTGAGCGAATTTATATAAAAGCGGGAAAATATATAATTCTATTATTTTGGATACTACTTTTGTGTCAGTTGAAATAGTATATATATGCTTGTATATATCGATAAAACCCTTTACAACCCATTGACCATCTTTAGTTGATACAAATGGGGTAAATGTCTTGACTGCTTCTCGCAATTTTGAGATAAATTCTTCTTTAGTCATGTGGCAAAGTTAATGAAAACATCTGACATGGGCAAACATAGAACTGTAAAGCAGTGGAGGCTTATCTATAGGCAGGCCAATGAATGGCGGGGTGACAAAAAGGAAAGCCGTGGGAAGATTGCTCTTCTCCACGGCAGGGTACCCTGAGCCGGGGTCGAACCGGCACGGATTGCTCCACTGGTGTTTGAGACCAGCGCGTCTACCGATTCCGCCATCAGGGCTTTGCGGTTGCAAAGGTAGTGCTTTTTTTGCAAACGAGCAAATCAGCCTTTCTTCACCTCCACAGGTTTTGAGGGAGGGAGGAGGTCGTTGCGACGTTCGGTGGCGGCCGTGACGCTGTCGGCGAGTTCGGCGAAATCGCGAGCCTCCACGCCGTCGCCTGCGGCTGCTATCGGTGTCCCCTCATCGGCATGGGTCATGATATCGGTCACCAGTGGGATTCTGCCCAGCAGCGGCACGCCGGTCTCCTCGGCAAGCCGCAGGCCGCCATCCTTGCCGAAGATGAAATATTTCTCCTCGGGATGCGGCGCGGGCGTGAACCATGCCATATTCTCTACAAGGCCGAGCACGGGGACGTTCACCTGCTCCTGGCGGAACATGGCTATACCCTTGCGGGCATCGGCCATGGCCACCTCCTGGGGAGTGGTGACCACCACCACGCCCGTCATGGGGAGCGTCTGCACCAGGGTGAGATGAATGTCGCTGGTGCCGGGAGGCATGTCGATAAGGAAATAGTCGAGGTCGCCCCACCAAGCGTCGGTGATGAGCTGTTTGAGCGCATTGGATGCCATGCCGCCGCGCCAGAGCACCGGCTTGGCCTTGTCGACGAGGAAGCCTATGCTGAGCACCTTCACGCCATAGCGTTCGAGAGGCTCTATCCAGTCGCGGCCCTCCTTGTTGACCATATATATCGGTTCATCCTCCACGCCGAACATCTTTGGCACCGATGGGCCGAAGATATCTGCGTCGAGTAGTCCCACGCTGAAGCCTTTGGCGGCGAGGGCCACGGCGAGGTTGGCGGCGACGGTGCTCTTGCCCACGCCCCCCTTGCCGCTGCTTATGCCTATGATGTTCTTGACGCCGGGGAGGGGATTGACCTTGGGTGCGGGGGCAGCCTTGAACTCCGTGGCTATCGACACCTCCACATCAGGGCTTATGGCAGAGTGGATGGCCGCCTCGGCGGTGCGCACCAGACTGCGTATAAACGGGTCGGAAGGCTTGTCGAACACCAGGCTGAAGCTCACCTTCATGCCGTCGATGCGTATATTGTCGGCCACCATTCCCAGCTCGGTCACCGGTTTGCCGTTGCCGGGATAGCGCACGCTCTTCAGAGCGTCGAGAATGAGTGCGGGATATAATGTCATCTTAGTAAGATAAATCAGATTACGATATTGACGATTCTGCCGGGCACGACAATCACCTTTTTGGGTTGTTTGCCGTCGAGCCATTTGGCGGCATTCTCATGGGCGAGGGCGGCAGCCTGAACCTCCTCTCGGGAGGCGTCGGCCGCCACTTCTATCGAGAAGCGGGTCTTGCCGTTGAAGCTTACGGGGTATTTCACCGTATTCTCCACGAGAGCCGACTCGTCCACCTCGGGCCATTGGGCGTCGGTGACGCTCCCCTCGTTGCCCAGACGGTGCCAGAACTCCTCTGCTATGTGAGGAGCGAACGGAGATATCAGACGCGTGATTATGTCCATGGCCTCGCGGGAGTCGGCCTTCCGCTGCGTAAGCTCGTTGACAGCTATCATGAAGGCGGCCACCGACGTATTGAACGAGAAATTCTCTATATCCTGGGTCACCTTCTTGACCAGCTTGTTGACGGTCTTCGACGTCTGCGGGTCCATGGGAGCCATGTTGTCGAGCGAGGTGTTGTCGAAGAGGTTCCACAGTTTGCGGAGGAAACGGTTTACGCCGTCGATACCGTTGGTATCCCAGGGTTTCGACTGCTCCACGGGGCCGAGGAACATCTCGTAAAGACGGAGCGTGTCGGCGCCGTAACGCTCCACGATGTCGTTGGGGTTCACCACGTTGAACATAGACTTCGACATTTTCTCCACAGCGGAGCCGCACAGGTATTTGCCATCCTCGAGCACGAACTCGGCGTCGTGGAAGTCGGGGCGCCAGTTGCGGAAGCCCTCAAGGTCGAGCACGTCATTGTCCACTAAGGATATGTCCACGCGGATGGGGGCGGTGTCGTAATCCTTCCGTAGATTGCGGCTCACGAAGAGGTTCTGGCCCTTCACGCGGTAAACGAAGCTGCTGCGGCCCTGGATCATGCCCTGGTTCACCAGCTTGCGGAAAGGCTCGTCCTCGGCCACGACGCCGAGGTCGTAGAGGAACTTGTTCCAGAATCGCGAGTATATGAGGTGTCCAGTGGCATGTTCGGCGCCGCCCACATATAGATCCACATCGCGCCAGTACTCATTGGCCTCTTTGCCCACGAGCGCCTTGTCGTTGTGCGGGTCCATATAGCGGAGATAATATGCGGAGCTGCCGGCGAAGCCGGGCATGGTGCACAGTTCTATGGGGTATCCGTCGGCGGTGTGCCAGTCTTTGGCGCGGCCCAGCGGGGGCTGCCCATCTTCGGTGGGGAGATAGCTGTCGACGGCGGGAAGACGCAGAGGAAGCTCTTTCTCATCCATGAGGCAGGCCACGCCATCCTTATAATATACGGGGAAGGGTTCACCCCAGTAGCGCTGGCGGCTGAATATGGCGTCGCGCAGACGATAGTTGGTTTTGACGTTGCCGATACCTTCGGCGGCTATGAACTCCTTGGTGCGGGCTATGGCCTCCTTGACGGTAAGACCGTTGAGGTCGAGCTTAGGTCCTTTGGAGTTGGTCATGATACCCTCCTTGGCGTCGAAGGATTCCTCCGACACGTCGGCGCCCTCGATCAGAGGGATGATGGGGAGGTTGAAATGGCGTGCGAAGGCATAGTCACGGCTGTCGTGGGCAGGAACGGCCATGATGGCGCCGGTGCCGTAGCCGGCCAGCACATAGTCCGACACCCATACGGGGATCTCCTCGCCGGTGAGCGGATTCAGGGCATAGCTCCCTGTGAAGACTCCCGACACCTTCTTCTCTATCTGACGTTCGCGTTCGGTCTTGTGCTTGACTTCGTCGAGGTAACTGCGCACCTCATCCTCGCGGTCGGGGGTTGTGAGCATGGCCACATATTTAGATTCCGGGGCGAGCACCATGAAGGTTACGCCGAAGACGGTGTCGGCGCGGGTGGTGAATATTTCGAGGGCGAAGTCGCGGTCCTTCACGGGGAAGAGCATCTCGGCGCCCTCGCTGCGCCCTATCCAGTTGCGCTGGGTCTCCTTGAGGCTGTCGCTCCATTGCAGACGGTCGAGACCTTCGAGCAGGCGGGGAGCATAGGCCGACACGCGCAGACACCACTGGCTCATCAGCTTCTGTTCCACGGGGAAGCCGCCGCGTACCGACAACCCTTCCGACACCTCGTCGTTGGCGAGCACCGTGCCAAGCTCCGGACACCAGTTGACCATTGTCTCGCCGCGGTAGGCTATGCGGTAGTTCATCAGCACATCGGCCTTCTCCTTCTCCGTCATGGCCTTCCATTCGTCGGCGGTGAAGCGAAGGTTCTTGGAAGTCGCCGCGTTCACGCCCTCGGAGCCTTGTTCGTTGAAATGCCTTACGAGAGATTCTATGGGCATGGCCTTGTCGGCGTCGAGGTCATAGTATGAATTGAACATCTGCATGAAAGCCCACTGCGTCCAGCGGTAATAGTCGGGGTCGCAGGTGCGCACCTCGCGGTCCCAGTCGAAGCTGAAGCCTATCATGTCGAGCTGCGAACGGTAGCGGGCTATGTTCTCGTTGGTGGTTTTCTCGGGATGCTGCCCCGTCTGTATGGCATACTGTTCGGCGGGTAGGCCGTAAGCGTCATAGCCCATGGGATGGAGCACGTTGAAGCCCTTCTGACGCTTGAAGCGCGAATATATGTCGCTGGCTATGTATCCTAACGGATGGCCCACATGCAGGCCGGCGCCGCTCGGGTAGGGAAACATGTCAAGCACATAGAATTTGGGCTTCGAGGCATCGGCCTCTACCTTGTATGTATGGTTGCGGCGCCAGTATTCCTGCCAGCGCTGCTCAATATCGCGGTGATTGTACTCCATTTCTGAATTTCCGAGGTTGTTTAAGGTTGCAAATTAAGGCTCTGTTCCTTAAAAATTGTTTACGCAGGGGCGGTGGATTTTCGCGGAAATTCCGCGAGTTGAAGAGGGAGTGTAGCGAGCTACACGACCGATGAGACTCGGCGGAATTTACCGGAAATACACCGGACAGAGCAAACTTCAAAGAATATAACGAGAAATATGTTAAAATCTTTTACAACTCAAGCTCCTGAAAATACCAACTGCAGGCACCAATCCCCGCAGGCTTTGACGCTTTTCACCCTTTGGCTCGGTCACATAGCCCGCTATGTTCCCTCACCTGCATGGTGAAAATCGTCTAAAGCCTGCGACCCCTGCGTGAACAATTTTAAAGGAACAGAGCCTTGGCAAATTAAACGGATATGGACAAAACGGGGGCTGTGGTATCTAATTTTGGCGGAAAAAAGCTATGGAGTACAGGACAGATTTGATAGAGCGGAGCCGGCGGAGCTGGGAGTCGGCGTGGCGGTTCCGCGCCGACAGGCTGCGCAACAAGCGCTTCACCTATGGCGACCAGTGGAGCGACACGGTGTCGATAGGCAACAGGACGGTGCGCGAAGACGACTATCTGCGGGAGCAGGGGAGGCTGCCGTTGAAGAACAATCTCATACGGCGGCTTGTGCGCAATGTGTTGGGAGTGTTCCGCGACCGTTACAAGGCTCCCGTGTGCAGCGCCAGGGATGCCGCCGAGAATGGCCGTGCCGTCACCATGCAGAAGCTGTTGAGGTGCAATGCCGAGGTCAACAGGCTCGCCGAGTTGTATGCGCGCACCATGGAGGAGTTCCTGATCTCGGGGCTTGCCGTGCATAAGAAATGGTATGGGCGCAAGGGGAACCGTACCGACTGCTGGACGGACTTCGTACAGCCCGACAATTTCTTTGTCGACGGCCACGGGCGCGACTTCCGGGGGTGGGATGTATCGTTGGTAGGGGAGATCCACGACATGGGTTTCGAGGAGCTTATGAGCACGTTTGCCGCCGATGCCTTGGAAGCCGCGCGGCTGGAGAGTCTTTACGGCGGCCGAGGCGACGAGTGGGGCGACGAGCTGTGGAGCGGAGGCCGCGAAGGGGCGGCCGGTTTTCTGGTGCCGGCGGTGGCGGGACGCTGCCGGGTCATAGAGGTATGGACGCGCGAATATCGCCGCCGTTACCGCTGCCACGACCGTGCCACGGGAAGATGCTTCAAGGTGGATGCCGCCGACATCGGCGCCGTGGAAGCCGAGAACCGACGCCGTCGCACCGAGGGAAGACCGCCGATCGACAAGCGGTGGACGGTCGACGAGGAATGGCGCTGGTATTTCCTCACGCCTGCCGGAGGGGTGCTCCGCACAGGCGTGTCGCCTTACCGCCACGGGTCGCATCCTTATGTTTTCAAGGCTTATCCTTTCATCGACGGCGAGGTGCACAGCTTCGTGTCGGACGTCATCGACCAGCAGAAGGTCACCAACAGGCTCATAAGCATGTACGACTGGATTCTGCAGGCGTCGGCCAAGGGAGTGCTGCTGTTGCCTGAGGGGGCGTTGCCCGAGGATACGTCGCTCGACGACATAGCCGACGAATGGAGCCGTTTCGACGGGGTGATAGTGTTCCGACCGCAGGCCGGGCAGCCTGTGCCGCAGCAGATCAGCTCTAAAGCAGCCGACATAGGTATCACGGAGCTCCTCAACATACAGATGAAGATGATGGAGGATATCTCCGGCGTCAACGGAGCGTTGCAGGGGAAGCTCGACAGCGGATCGATGTCGGGCACACTGTATAGCCAGCAGACGCGCAATTCATTATCGGCGCTTGCTGACCTTATGCTCAGTTTCGACGACTTCATCCGGGAGGCCACGGCGAAGGATGCCGTGAACATCGGCCAGTATTACGACGCGCACCGCATAGCCCGCATAGCCGGCGACACCGCCCCGCTGGTGGCCGACGCCCGCTTCGACAGCTCCCAGTACGACTTCGGCATCAATTGATATAGCCGCAGGCAAAGAAAATTGATTGGCCCGGAAGCAAATTAAATGGATAAGGATAAGAGCCGCCCCGACAGCCGTAATTTTGCACCGTAATCACCAAGCAAAGCGAATTGCCAAGCAAAGCGAAATAGCCAAAGGAAGCGAAATCGCTAAAGGAAGCGAAATCACCAGGCAAAGCGAAAAAAATTCATAATCACCAAAACCAGATTCTATGGAAATATTCAAGAAGAAAAAGCGGCTTCCGGAGCCGCAGCCGGAAGAAGAGCTTGAGGCGGCAGCCTTTTTGCCATCCGCCTCCGAGTGTGCCGAGGCGGCAGCCGAGGAAAAAGCAGCCGAGGAAAAAGCAGCCGAGGAAAAAGCCGAGGAAGCGGCAGCCAAGGAAGCCCCCGAAGAAAAAGCCGAAAAGGAAGCAGCCCCCGAGGAGGAAGCCGCCCCTGAAGATAAGGCCCCCGCCGAGCCGGTTCCCGAAGAAGAGAAAGAAGCCGAGCCGCTCACGCTGGAAATCTTGCTCCAGTCCATGAGCCCCGAAGGGGTAGAGCTATTCCGGCAGGCTCTTGCCGATGCAGAGCTGCGCGGCCGCAACACAGCCGTTGAAGAGCATCTTCTCACCGCCGACGACTCCGACGGAATCCCTCACCCCGGCTCCGGCAATGCCTCCTTCGCCGCCGGACGCCCCACCTCCATCTTCGACCTCGCCCGCGAGGCCCTCTGAACAAAAAAAACCGGCGCCATCTCAGGCGCCAATTAATAACAAAAACAAAGCTATGAAAGAAGAATTTGACATGCAGAATGCACAGGTAAAGAGAGTGGCCGGACGCAGCGGCCTTGACACGCAGGTTCCGGGCGAGCCGGCCACAGTAGGAGCAGCCGCCATGGCTACCGGCGGCATAGATGCCGGCAACTTCATCGACGCCGACATCGACAATGAACTCATGCGCTTCAACAGCGACGACACGCCGCTCATGAACCTGATGCTCCGTGCCAAGCGAGTGAAGGTCAACTCGCCCGAGATCGACCATTACATGATCGACGAGCCGCGCAGCAGCGTTACCACCACGGGAGTGCTCACGGGAGGAGCCGCCCAGGGAATCCTTCCCCTCGATGCCGCCGACCAGTGTCTGCCGCGACCCTTCACCACGCTGCTCCTCCCATATGTCGACGGCTACGACAGCGACGGCAACCAGCAGCAGGGACGCGCCCTGATGCTCTTCGTGGCCGGTATCGACACCGCCACCAACAATCCCGTGGTGCGTGCCGTGAACGGCCCGCGTAATCCCGGCGACGAAGTCTGCGTGCTCCCCACAATCCCCGCCGGCACCAAGGCAATAATCCTCTCCAACTCCCTCTACGAGACCCAGAAGGAGGTGGACCCCGAGATGATAGTGCCGCAGCCCACAAGAATCTACCTCCAGAAGCGGGGCATGAACCAGGTGGTCAGCGACTACTTCGAGAGTCAGCGCAAGCGTATACCCTTCACCAAGGCGGTGCTCGCCGAACAGGCCATAGCCAACTTCAAGGTGCGCGGCAACCGTACCCTCTGGGCAGGGCGTCCCGGCAAGTTCAAGGTCAACGTTCCCGGCATGGGGCTGCAGTATGTCTATTGCACCGAAGGCGTGCGCTGGCAGTTCAAGCGCGAGCTGCAGCATGCCGGCAAGTGGACGGTGGAGAAAATCATAGCCCTCGCAAAGATGTTCTTCACGGGCGAGGATGTCCCCAAGACGGCTCTCCTGCTCGCCGGCAAAAACCTTCTGGAGCAGATACAGTGCATCGACTACTCCCGTCATCCCGAGATACAGATCACCACCAGGCAGAACGCCGCCGGATGGACCGTTACCAACTTCCATACCGTGTTCGGCGACATAGAGATCAAGCGGGAGCCGACCCTCGACCGCCTGGGGTGGAGCAACTCCGGAGCCCTTATCGGTGAGAACCGTCTCGTGCACTATGTCTACAGTTCCGAGCACTCCTTCAGCGACCGTGTCGACGGTCAGGAAGCCACCCGCAACGGCATTCTCATATGGGATGCCCTGGCGCTCAAGGGGAGCTGCCACATATGGATCGATGGCGAGAACATCGTCAACGACGAGCAGGTGGGCAAGGATGTGTTCCATCTCTGGGACGACAGCAGCATGGCGCCCGACGGCGTGGAAGGAGTGATCTACTACCTCGTGAACGACTGCAAGCCCATAGACCCCTCGGCGAAGGCCGGCCAGCTCTGGGTGAAGAACGGCGACAAATGGTCACGCTGGACCGGCGAGGCCGAAGCATGACGTAGCCGCCAATGCCGACAGGGGCGGGAGGGAGGAATGTCGGCATGATAAAGAGAATCAAAAGAAAATAAGGAAAAAAAGAAGTAAGCAGAATATGGAAAAGAAGTCTTCAGCTGTTGCCAAAGCCACCAAAGGCCCCTGCAACCCCAGCCACATCAATAACATAAAAAACATAAGCCACATCAATAACATCCCCCCGGCGCCTCCCTCGCCGCGGACCTACGGCGTCTACGGCATGATGGAATGGGTGGCGCTGATACCTCGCAACGGTGGCGTGGTCAGGGTGCCTTTCACCGGCGGCAGCAGCTCCGGATATGGTGTGAAGCCCGCCGTCTATACCACCGCCAACAGCGCCGTGATGCGCATGATAGAGGAGAGCCTCTATTTCCGCAGCGGCAAAATAAAGATAGTGAGATGAACGTGCGACGGTCGGTAATTATAAGCCGTGTGTTGAGGCTTCTCGACGAGAATGAAGAGGAGCTTGACCGGGCCATGGTTTTCGGCGATGCCGGCAGCGAAATGCGCCGGCTCGTCGCCGACCTCCTCCCCGACGCGGTGAGAAAGGTGCTTGCCGAGGCGCCGAGAGAGAAGATTGACGAGGCCATGTCGCTCACGGGGCTGGCTCACTGGAACGGCGACATCCTCGAGTTGCGGTTGCCGGCAGATTTCCTGCGGCTTGTTGACCTGCGCCTTGACGGCTGGACAGAGTGTCTTCACGACTTCGGCGAGCCGGAGGTTATTCCGGAGCCGGAGACGCGCGGCGAGGTGCTCCGGCATCATCCGCGCGGGCCGGTGGCCATGCACGTGGCGCGTTATAAGCCGGCGGTGACATGCTGCGTGGGTGCCGGAGGCCGTACGCTGAGAATATTCGGCGGCGTCAGAGGCGCCGACATGGCCGTGGCAACTTATCTCCCGGCTCCCGACGACAGCGCCGACACCCAGTCGGTATGGATTCCCCGCTCACTCACCGGCGATGTGGCCCATGAGCTCGCCAATATGGTAAAGGATGTGATATATGGATAATATATGGATAAGAGACACAGAATAGAGACAGGAGTGGCCGTGGGGCTGGTGGCCATAGGCTGCGGCTTGCTGATAGCCGGATTCATTCTGGCGCCGCAGGGAGAGATTCACAACTCTGTGCTCGTGGCTTTCGGCGAGGCTCTCACATTCGCCGGCTCCGTGTTCGGTATATCAATCAGAAAAGAAAGATAAGAATGAGAAGAATAGACAAGATTATAATTCACTGCACGGCTACGCCCGAGGGGCGGCCGGTGAGTGTGGCCGACGTTGACCGCTGGCACCGCGCACGCGGGTTCAGGATGATAGGCTACCATTACCTCATAGGGCTTGACGGCAGCGTGTGGGCCGGACGGCCGGAGGGGGAGATGGGCGCCCACTGCAAGGGCCAGAACCTCCACAGTCTGGGCATATGCTATGTGGGAGGCCTCGACAAGGATACCTTTAAGCCCAAGGATACGCGCACGCCTGCTCAACGCGTCGCCATGAAAAAGCTGGTCGACAGGCTGCGGGCCCGTTACCCCGGTGCCACCATCCACGGACACAGGGAGTTTGCCGCCAAGGCATGTCCCTGTTTCGACATCGCCGACGGCTCCCTGTAGCCCCGTCGGCAAGCAATAACAGCGTCTGACAGTCGTTATATAATGAGAATGAAACGACTTGTATTTGCAACCAATAATGCACACAAGCTCGAGGAGGCCCGGGGCATCATGTCCGGCGAGCCCGTCGAGCTTGTGTCGCTGCGTGATATAGACTGCCGGGAGGATATCCCGGAGACATCTGCCACTCTCGAAGGGAACGCGCTGCAGAAGGCGCGGTATGTTCATGAGCGGTATGGAGTGGCCTGTGTTGCCGACGATACGGGGCTGATGGTCGATGCCCTCGGCGGCGCGCCGGGTGTATACAGCGCCCGTTATGCAGGCCCCGGCCATGACTCCAAAGCCAACATGGCCAAGCTTCTCCGCGACATGCAGGGTGTAGCCGACCGCTCGGCTCGCTTCTCCACCGTCATGGCTTATGTCGACGACGAGCGCGAGCTTACCTTCGAGGGGAGTGTGGAGGGCGTCATCGCCGAGGCTCCTCAGGGTGACGGCGGATTCGGTTACGACCCCATATTCGTGCCCCGCGAGACCGGCGTTCCTTTTGCCCTCATGGCTCCCGAAGACAAGAACGCCATCTCCCACAGAGGCCGCGCTCTCAGAAAATTCGCGGAATGGTTCCGGCTCTTATGCCTCATCCTCCTCTTCATGGCCGTCGGCTCCGTTGCCGCAAATGCCGAGCAGTGGCGTTGGCACCATACCTTCGACGGATCTGTCGACCGTATCATCGACACTCCCGACCTGACATATTTCCTGACCCTCGGCCAGGAGTATAACCCCGACGTGGCGGAGGCCGCCGTGAAATATGGCTCGCTGCTTTGCTACGACAAGGAAAACGACGAATGGCGATGGCTCGACAAAACCACAGGGTTGTCGGAAACCACCGTCGTCGAGGCTGAGTACGACTGGAAGCACCGCTGTCTGGTGGTGGCCTACGACAATGGCAACATCGACCTTCTCAAGGACAATGGCGAGAAAACCAACATCCCCGGCCTGATGATGGCCAGCGGCAACATGTCGACAACAGTCACGGGAATCTCCGTGGATGAGAACGGGCTTGTATGGGTGGCCACGGCCACCGGCTTTGTAAGCATCGACGCCGGCAAGGGGGAGGTGATGAGTTCGCGCAACTATGGCCGCAAGGTCAACGGCGTGGGCGGCCTCCACGGCAGAATCCTCGTGGCCACCGACGACGGCGTATATTATGGCGACCCGCTAAGCGGCAACCTCGACACGTTCACCAAAATCGAAGGGAGCGGCAACGCTTCCCGATTCTTCACGTGGGCCAATCAGATATGCTACATCAGCAATGTGAGCGGCATCAACGAGATATATCAGGTAGACGACTGGAGCACGCATCTTACGGCCACACCCTGTTCCGAGGGTATGGACGTCTATTATGTGGAGCGCGGTCGCGACGGATTCCTGTTCACGGGCAACCAGGGCGTGCGGTGGTATGGCGACGACGGCACGCGCCGCTGCTGGAGCAATCCTGTGGTGTACCGCCCGCAAGCCGGGTCGGCCGACGGAAAGTCGGCATGGTTCGCATGCAGCCGTACCGGTTTCTCTCGCTTCTCCACCCCCGAAGCTGACTGGGATCAGTGGACATGCACCCTAAAGGATTACATCCCCAATGCCTCCAATGCATTCATTTGCACCTCCATGGCTTACAGCCCCAAGTATGGAATGCTCGTCCGTAACCATGGCACCGACCGGAGCTTCGGCGGTTTCCAGCTATGGACCCCCGACCTCATAAGCAGCCTCAAGGATGGAGAGTGGACACCCCGCTCTACGGTATACTCTGATGTCGACCCCGACAATGCCTTGCTCGTATATAATCCGATCGGCCTCGCCATTGACCCTAAGAATGAGGACCAGGTGTACTGCGGCTCTCTGCTCAGCGGTATGCTCCGCCTCGACCTCTCCGACATGAAGAAGTCGCTGCATATGTCGAAAACCACCGAATACACCGGCAACAGCAGCCAGTTTGTAGGTACCGACGAGCCGGCACAGGGATGGGCCACTCAGATGTATTTGAGTGAACCCGTTTTCGACAGCTATGGCATATTGTGGACAACTTACCAGAATTTCGATGTGGCCAAGGCGGAGATCCGTTACTGGATGCCCGATGACCGCGCCGCCTCCACTTCCAAGTCGACATTCCGCCCTATGGGCAAGCTCAAATACTCCGACGTGCCCAGCACCAACCAGTCGATGATATGCGCCATGACTTCCTCCGGACGTCGCAACTATCTCATATTCGACGGTGGCAACTACAACTCCTCGCTCGTGGTGATCGACCATAACGGCACCCCCGGCGACAAAAGCGACGACCGCCGGGTGGTGGAGAGCTCTTTCCGCGACCAGGATGGC
Organism: uncultured Muribaculaceae bacterium; assembly: GCA_910584525.1. Classification (GTDB taxonomy): domain Bacteria; phylum Bacteroidota; class Bacteroidia; order Bacteroidales; family Muribaculaceae; genus Lepagella. Next base: position 15,370 of record CAJUAT010000001.1, read on the forward strand.
CATGAGTTCTCGCGCGGCAAGACTTCCCAGATATGGGAGGACAAGGAGACGGGCCGCGTATGGATTGTGAGCTCCTCGGGAGTATACCATTTCAATCCCGTCGACTTCCTCAACGGGAAGACCACCATGCGCCGCGTCAAGGTGCCACGCAACGACGGAACAAACCTCGCCGACTATCTCCTCGACGAGATATATGTGAACTGCATCACCAGCGACCCTGCCGGACGCAAATGGTTCGGCACCGGCGGCGCCGGTATTGTCATAACATCTGCCGACGGCACCGAGATCATGAAGACGTATACTGTGGAGAACTCCGGAATTGCCGACAACAGCGTCTACGGCCTCTGCTACAATCCGTCGACCGCGTCGATGATGGTCAGCACCGGCAAAGGTCTCTGCGAGGTATTCCTCGAAGGCACGGGAGCTTCCAGCGACGATGACGCCGTCCGCGCCTATCCCAACCCGGTGCGTCCCGGGTATGCCGGTATGGTCACCATTGACGGACTCGAGTATGACGCCACGGTCAAAATCACCGACGCCGGCGGCAACACCGTCAAGGACCTCGGCAGGGCTTCCGGCGGCCAGGTGCAATGGGACCTCTCCAACAATAACTACAAGCGCGTACCCGCAGGTGTTTACCTCGTGCTCGCCACCAACGGCCCCGACAAAGACAAGTACGCCAAGAAAACTAAAATATTAGTAGTGGAATAGCTTGAATAGCCTTAATAGCTTGAATAGCCTTAATAGCTTGAATAGCCTTAATAGCCTTAATAGCTTGAATAGCCTTAATAGCCTTAATAGCCTTAATAGCTTGAATAGCCTTAATAGCCTTAATAGCCTTAATAGCTTGAATAGCCTTAATAGCTTGAATAGCTATAAAAGCTATTCAAGCTATAGAAGCTATAAAAGCTATAAAAGCCATAAAAGCCATAAAAGCTATAAAAGCCATTAAAGCCATTAAAGCCATCACAATTCAATAAGATTAGGAACATGAAATTTGCGAAATCCCTCATACTTGCCGTTCCGGCATTCATGGTTCTTCCGGCATATGCTTTGGACGTCACCCTCGCCCCCGGCGAGCTGGCCTCCAGGATGCCTCTCATCCAGGGTACCGCCGAAGTGCGGCTGGTGCTCAAAGGGTCGGCGACAGCCGCCGATATGGCTCTTCTGCGCGACCTCCCCGACAATATCACCATCCTCGACATGTCCGACCTGTCGCTGGAATGGAATGTGGTGCCCGCCAATCTTGTCAGCGGCACCGCTGTCGCTGAGCTGAAGCTGCCACGCAACGCCGAGAGCCTCGCCGACAATGCGCTGGCTGTCACCAACCTCCGTGAGGTGGAGATTCCCGCCTCCGTGACCCAGGTCGGCGACTATGCCCTCGCAGGCAACCATAAGCTGGTGAAGGTCGTGGTGAAGGGGTCGCCGGCCTTTGGTGCCGGTGTCTTCTACGACTCGCCACTCCTCTCCGAAGTGGAGATGACCACGCCCCTGCGTAAGGTGTCGCGTGCTATGTTCAAAGGTTGCCGCTCTCTTACGGCCATACCCGTGGGTGTCACCGAGATAGGCGACGAGGCTTTCCGCGGCAGCGGCCTCCTGCAGGCCGACCTCTCGTCGGTGACAGCCGCCGGAAGCTATGCCTTTGCCGACTGTCCCGATCTCTGTCAGGTGATGTTCGGCACCGGCGACATACAGCTCGGTACCGGCGTATTCTATGGCGACATGGGCCTGGCGGAGCTTCCCCAATGGGAGGGGAATGTACCCCCGCTGATGGGAGCCTCGTCAGCGGCATATACCACCAGAACCATCAACTCTCCCGAAATCGGCGAGGCGGCTTTCGCCAACAACCGCCGTTTCTCTTCTCTGGCCCTCGGCCCTGCCGTGAGGGCTGTAAAGGCCGACGCTTTCCGCAATGCCGACAGCCTTAAGAAGATAAATGCCGTGCAGCTGGGCGAGAACGTGCCTGATGTGGATGTCACCTCCTTCGCCGGCCTTGAGAGCTCCGACGGTACCTACGACATAACCTTGACGGTAGGCTTGAACGCCAAGGAGGCATGGCAGCAGCATCCCGTATGGCGTCTCTTCCGCCTCCAGGGAGAGACCACCGGGCTGGCAGAATTCCCCGACGCCTCCGGCATATCCATAACCCGTAACGGCGCTGTGGTGACCGTAGCCACCAACGACCCCATCGACATCGCCGAGGTCTACGACCTTCGGGGCATCAGGCTTTTCGAGGGTGGCAACGGCTTTGACCGACTGGACATCGACATCCCCGCCACCGACATCATCGTAGTGCGGGTCCGCACCGCCGACGGCGCCGTCAAAATCGCCAAACTCCGCTGAACCACGGGAGACCCCGTATCTTTTTCGACAGGAGAACTACTACATTTTTTGACGGAAGAACTGCTATATTTTTGACAGGAGAACGGGAGAACAGGAGAGACGGGTAAATATTTATTACCATAACCTCCTGTTCTCCCGTTCTCTTGTCGAAAAAAATCGTGGGCGCCGGTGGCGCCCACGATCACTGGAATATATTATCAGATATAGGACTTGTCAGAAGCGGACCTTCTTCGAGGTGTTGCCTTTCACCATGATGTAGATACCCTTGTCGGGGTTTGTAACGCGCACGCCCTGCAGATTGTAATATACAGGAGCCGCGTAGCTGTCGTCATCGCTGATGATGTTGTCCACGCCCGTAGGTATGGCAGCATTCACCTGCACATAGAGGTGCGTACCGTCGAGCTTGTACTTCGGATTGCGGTCGGCGGTCGGCTTCAGCTTGTTGGTGATCAGAGCTTTTGTGTCTATGTCGTTGGTAATATTGTTCGTAGTCTCCTCTGCACCGATGAGACCGTCGTTGCCGGTCACGAAGTCGGAATAGAACTCATGGATGAGTTTGGGCTCAGTACCGGGCTCCGGCTCGGGATCCTTGCGTACCACCTCAATCTCCAGGAAACGGTTCACGTCGCCGGGCATCACCCTGTCAAGGTTGTAGTTTTTATGCCATGCCGGGGTTTCATCATTGGTAGCGTATGAAACGGTTGCTGACGGGGCTTGTGTCGTAGTCGTACATATGTTCCATGTAGTGGTCTCGCCGAATGAAGAAACCAGCTCCTTGAAGTCGGTGTGGTCTGCGGTGTTCACAGTGCCATTGTATGTCCAGGTTCGGGCTTCGCTGCGTTTATCGGTACGCGGTCTCAGACCGGAGGTCTGTCCCTCGGGATACTCCTGTACATACTGGACATTGCCAAGGTAGTCATACGCGAGCAGACGGAAATTGATGCTGTGAATATCGGAGCTTGAGGTAGTAGCCTCCACAAAATCGCCCGAATCATTCGGAATCCGATAGTTGAGCACAACTGTCGGCAGGTTCTCATTATAGATGAAGTAGAAGCTGTGGCCTACGATGGCGTGGCGTATGTCATCACGGATTTTCGATGTATTCTTGATGTAGAATACGAAACGGTGTTCTGTTCCGTCGGCCATGTAAGGAGCCTCAAGACCCGCCGGGATGGTTATACGGTAGGCCCATTTTTTGCCATCATTCTGTGGTAACACCTTGCGGGCGATGGCAGGCTGGTTAAGCTCATCGCCTGTGATTTCCACCCAAGGCATATAGCGTCCCTGACCAATCTGCGTACGGTTGTAGTAATAGTTGTTGGTATTCTTATTCTCTACTTTTGCCTCAACCCATATTTCCTGTGAGCCGTCGCAACCTGACTCCACTTCGGCATTGTAATAGTATATGTAGATATCCTCTGCCTCACCATTTATGAACGCCATGTTCTTTGTGGGGTTGAAGTAGATGGAGGCGTTGTTGTAGTAGTTGTGTTGCAGGTGCATGTTGTAAAGCGAACCATCGCCAGTGATGCTCTTGAGGTTGGCTTCCGCGGGCATTCCGTCATCGGGCGTCATTGCCTTGGTGCAGTAGTCATTGACGGCCAGGTCGCGGGCTTCGTTCTCATCTTTGATATCCTGGTTGTTGTCGGGATTATCTTTAGTGTACATCTCTGCACCATCCTTGAACTCGTAGGTTTTGCCGTTAACGGTCTGGGTACACGACCAGTTGGTGCTCCATCGGGTTGTGCTCCAGTTACCGGTCGAAATCTGGTACTGACCATGCATGCGTTCCAGGGGCAGCACATACCATCCGGTCTCTCCGTTGAGCTTCGCAGCAGCCTCGGAGGCTCTTACGGGACGGAACTTATATTCGGCAAGTGTGGCTTTGCCTTCCTCTGTCTGGTCGGTAGCCCAGCCGTTTATGTCGCCGGTCAGATAGTAAGTGGAATTGTCCTTGGTGACAGAAATCTTGAAGTCATTGTTCACCAGGTTCACAGTGAAGGTGGCAGCTATGGCATCCGCGGGCATCGTCCAGTTGATAAAACCGGAATTGTTTTTAGAGATGTCGGTGTTGCCGCCGTCGCCTGCTATGGTTGCGTCATCATTGCCGGTGGTGGTGAACATTGTGCCTGCATAGTCGGCGATGGATGAGGCGTTGTCGATGACCTTCTTCACAACGAAGAATTTGTTGATGCCGTTGCCGAAAGCATCGGCATCGATTGTCGCCGAATATTTGCCGCCATTCTGATATTCGAGAGTAGCCACAGGTATGGTGTACTGACCATCGCTCATAAGATATATCTGACCATTGTAAGGATCCTCATAAGCGTTGGGGTCAGTAATGATTACGCTGTAATTACGGTCACCATTATATATCAGCTTGACATTATACCAGCCTTCTTGGGAACAATTGATAGAGAATGCTTTTTTTGCCTTTTGAGTCGTATTGAACTCAGTGCCAATCGTTATGCTCTCATCACTACCATTCTCCTCTGCGTCGGGACCTGATTCGTTAGTGCCGTCGAAGAAGCGGAACCAGTTGTCACCGTTGCGGAATTTCACCGTGCCGGTGTATGTGTTGCCGCCTGCCGCTTTCTCCAGCTTGTACTCGGTGTTTTTGGTACTCCAACTGGTATAATCTCCGACATTGCCGAATATATAGATGGCTTCAGGATAGGTCACCTCAGGCTCGCCATAGGTCTTGTTGTCCTCGAACGCGAATTCCTCGGTTTTGTTGGCGTCGGTTCCGTCGCTGAACGATACCTTTGCCGGCTGCCGGGTGTCGCCTGTGAGCTTATACATGTATTTGTTGCCCTCCACTTGGGTCATCTCATAGCTGTCGGCTGCGGCAGCCATGGCGATGTTGCCATTGACAGCCGAGGCCGCATTGGCTGTATCGTAAAGGAAGGTGACATATGCCTTGCTCCACGAAGAAGGCTTCATGAAGTAGACAGTGTAGTCGTAGGTTACGACAGGAGTACCCTCGGTGATGGTTACGGAGTAGTTCTGAACGCCGTTGTAAATGAGCGTGACAGTATGGGTTCCCTTGTTGGTAGGGGTGAATTTAAATGCTTTTCCTGTATTGCTTGTCGTTGAGAAAGGAGTGTCAAGCGACACGGTTTCATCGTTATTGGTGTCAGACGGACCTGATTCTTTTGATCCGTCATAAAAACGGAAGAAGCAAGCATTTTCATTCTCAGCTTTCTGGAAATTAACGGTACCTGTATAAACAGCTTTGTCATCTTTGACAGACGTCTTTTTCAGCTCTGCGCCGCTTTTCTGGTTGCTCCAAAGATTTCCGCTGCCATAGTCACCGAATAGATAGATGGTTTCAGGACCATCTACAGACGGAGTATTGCCCTTCGATGACTGGTCTTTGATGCTGATTTTGAATCCGTTTGCGCCGGCGTTAACGTCCCACGTCACGTATAGGTATTTGCCATTCAGATTGCCGAACCAAAATCTGCCTTTGTCGATGCCGTCTGTTCTTCTCCAGGAAGAGAGATTGCTGACGGTTCCTGTGAGTTCTTTGTCTGCCGTGTCGCTGTCAGTGGCATAATATACATTCGAACCACTGAAGATTCCGCACAGTTTAAATTTAGTCGGGTTGGTATTGGTCAGTTGTAATTCCCAGGCATTATTACCTAACGGGTCCATCTTGGCCATTTTGCTCAGAGTCCCTTCATTCCAGTTGACAATGCCATTTACCTCTCCATAGACGTATACCTCGTCGGGAGCGTTATCGGCCTTTGCTACAGAAGAAGAGAAACCGATGGCCAGAAGCACCAGGGCACCTGCCAACATGGTAATTAATCTTCTCATAGTTTGTGTTGTTTTAGGTTGTTTTTAAGTTGTTTGTATTCTTATCAGTTGTTTGTTATCTCGGATGTTAGGCGATAACTGTGTGTGTTGGGGCATTTGCTGTTCTTCCTGCGTTCTTCCTTGGTCGATGCGTTGTGCAAGCCAGGATGTTTATTAATTGGTCAACGACTCAGTTGTTATGGAAATGCGGCAACAAGTTAGGTTAACGCTCATTAACAGTGAGTTAACGTGAAACGGCTGAGGATATTATATATCCTTTCCTCGTTTCACGTTGCAAAATTAAACATTAATTCTGCAAAAAACAATAGATTCCGTAAAAAAAATCACGTGCTCCGACGGGAGAACTGACTTTTTTTGACGGGAGAACAGGAGAATCGGGTGTTATTTTTCGACGGGAGAACGGGAGAACAGGAGGGTCGGGTAGGCTTTTTTTGACGGGAGAACGGGAGAACGGGAGAGTCGGGTATTCTTTTTTCGACGGGATGATTTTGATTGGTCTATAGGACGGAAATAATATGAGTGGAATTTTCGTTGATAAAATGAAGGAATTGTTCATATTGACAAGATAGCCAAGTAGATAGAGATATGATTCAGAATATCAGCGAATCAATTAAACAAGTGGGAAAGACTATTCAGGATGCCGCATATGAAGTGAGACTGAATCTTGCTCCGGGATTTCTGGAATCAGTCTATAGGAATGCGTTAATGATAGAGCTGAGGGCAAGAGGTCTAAAAGCCGAATGCGAGGTGCCGATACCGGTCAAATATAAAAATCATATTGTTGGCGATTTCAGGGCTGATATTCTGGTAAACGATACTATAATCATAGAGCTTAAGGCCGTTCGTGAAGTGGCAGCCATACATGAGGCGCAGTTGGTTAATTATCTTATGGCGACCGGCATCGACCATGGATTCATAATCAATTACGGAGCCGACAAATTCCGCATCATCTACAGGTCCAGACTATTCAGCAAAAGGTCATAATCCGCCATCAAAGCACCTGTCTACCCGTTCTCCCGTCTAAAAAGAATACCCATCCCTCCCGTTCTCCCGTTCTCCCGTCTAAAAAGAATACCCGTCCCTCCCGTTCTCCCGTCAAAAAAACACAACCGTTCTTCCGTCAAAAAGCGGTTCTGCCGTCATGAGGAGAAATCGGGGATACGGTTCACGGCGTCGTCCTTTGTTTTGTCGATGATTCTGGCATATATCTGGGTGGTCTTGACCTGTGTATGGCCCAGGAGCTTGGAGACTGTGAAGAGGTCTACTCCCAGCGACAGCAGCAGCGTGGCATGGGTATGGCGGCTGGTATGGAACGTGATGTGCTTGTTGATGCCTGTGTCGAGCACCCACTGGCGGAGCACTTTGTTGAGGTGGCTGTCGGAGGGTAGGGAGAAGATGCGGGCATTGTCGGGGGCTTCGCGGCGCGGCGGCAACCACCTTATCGCCTGTGGCGACAAGGGGAGCCAGAGCCTGCGGCCTGTCTTCACCATGGTGATGGCCGCACGCCACTGACCGCCGTCAAGCCACAGGTCGCCCCACCGCAGTGCCTTTATGTCAGACAGCCGCAAGGCGCACATGCAGCCGAACAGATAGGCCCGTTTCACCTCCATATTGGCACATGGCGAGTCGACAAGCCGTTTTATCTCCTCGCAGGTAAGGTATTCCCTGGAGCTGTCAGGAAGGCGGATCTTGTCTTCAGTGGCGAGCAAAGCCGCCGGATTCCGGGGTATGAAGCCGCTCTTTACCGCCGCGTTGAGCGCCGTGTTGAGACAGCGGAAATAACCGGCGCAGGAGTTTGGCGAGAGCCCCGACTTCCGCAGGTAGGCGATGAAACCGCGGCAGAAGTCGGCCGTAACGTCGGCCAGGCGTATATCCTTGCCATAGAAGAGCTCGATATGACGCAGAGCCTTGCGTATCTGGACGGCGAAGGCGTTGCTACGTCCCAGACGCTCCTTGCGGTCGGCGAAACGGGTCATCCATTCGGTGAGCATCACACCGCTGTCGCAGACGCCGGCGTCAACCTCGAAAGAATCCAGTGGCAAATCTATCACGCTTTGCGCACTCACGCCTTTGCCCGACAGAATAGCCGTGCCCGGCTGGTCACTTGTCCCGGAAGCAGTCTCAGGAATAAGATATAATTTGTATTTCATGATTATGTAGTGTTACTTATGCAAGACAAAAATAGCTTTTTTTGACGGGAGAACGGGAGAACAGGAGGGTCGGGTAGGCTTTTTTTGACGGGAGAACGGGAGAACAGGAGGTTATGGTAATAAATATTTACCCGTCCCTCCTGTTCTCCTGTTCTCCCGTCAAAAATATAGCAGTTCTCCCGTCGGAATGGGGTTGTTCTTCCGCCGGAAACATAGGTTGTGACACAGTTATCGCCTAACACCCGAGATGACTAAACAACAAACAACATAAAAACAACCTAAAAAACAACACAACTTATGAGAAGATTAATTATCATGTTGGCAAGCGCCCTCGTGCTCCTGGCCATCGGTTTCTCATCTTCCACGGTCAAGGCTAATGATGCCCCATATGAAGTTTATGCCTACGGAGAAATCAATGGTATAAACAACTGGGATAATAATTCAGGGTCCTTGATTAAGATGACATCGTTGGGTGATAACGCATGGGAAATAAGGTTGACCAATACCGGTACTACCAAGTTTAAGCTCCTCGGTAAATTCTCGGGATGGGAAGACCCGGGATATTATGCATCAGCGACAAATGGTAATGACTGGCAACTTAATGGCAACGAAACCGATGTCGAATGTTGGAGACGTACAGACGGCATGAGTGCCGGCAAATGCTGGTATGGAGATCTGAATGGCAAATATCTTTATGTCAAATGGGATACAAACGCCGGCAATAACGGTTTCAAGGTCTCCATCAAAGACCAGTCATCGAAGCCGGAAGAAACCGATAATCTGTATCTCTTCGGCCAATTAGGTTATTCAGTTTGCAATGGCAACTGGAGCGATACATACACCAGTCAGTGCGTGTTGAAGAAATCCGGTAAAAAAAATGGATATCCTCTTTATACCGGTGAGATTAAATTCCAGCAAGGATTTAACAAGTTCAGAATCCACACGGGTTCAAAACAAGTTTGTCCGCAAAATGAAAATGCCGACGGCACAACGTTTGTTTTCGGCAGTGCATTTTATACCAAGGAATATAATAGTAATAATCAGCATTGGAAGTATACGGCAAGTGCGGCAGAAACTTGTGATGTCGAACTGATTTATTACAGCGATACAGACTATGGTGTGACCATCAGCAAGAAGCAGGAGGTTACTTATCCCGAACATATATACATCTTCGGAAAGCTCGGCTATGGTAGTGAAGATTGGAATACCCATACTAACCATTGCACGCTGTCGAAGAATGGTGAATTCGAAGATGGCCATACCGTATATACGGGTAAAATCAAATTCGCAGAGGGTCAGAACTGGTTCCGATTCTGGGACGGCTCCAAGCAGATCGGAACAAGTGGCGGAAACAAGACCGTCTATCTTAACGCACCTATTAGAGAAACAGGAAATGATGTTAACAACGCATCTTTCGGATACTCCGAAGGCGAGGGTGAATATGATGTGAAACTCGTTTATTATGGCGAGTACGACTACAAGTTCACCATCATAGACGAAGACCTCACCCCCGAGGTTCTCTACCTCTACGACCGGGATAATATTCAGCAGTCCATCGCACTGAATAAGGTAAGCAAGGGTAAGTATAGAATTGTGTACAACAACCCGACTGTAGATTTGTTCAAGGGTACTTATCACTGGTTCCTGAGCGAAGAGGACAAGACCAATGCCACCAGCATGGCTGACTTCAAGAACCGCTATACCACCGTTGCCGAGAAAGACATACGTCTCTCCAACAATGATGCACGCACTTCCATCTCCCAGAACAACGCAAATGCGGCTATGGAGTGGCATCTCGAAAGCAGAAGCAATGCTGAAATCACAAAGGTTACCATCACTGCCGACATCGTGAATAACCTGTTTGTTATCTCTACTGAGGTCTCGACCTCCGCCAAGAAGTTTTATCTGACGGGTGACATCAACAACTGGGCAACAGAGGACAATGGGTTTTCAAACTACCTTCCTCCGTTCCGCTTCATGCCTGCCACAAGCGAAGAGTTAGGCAAGGCAGGCCTCAGCGGCCAGACAGGTTGGTACACCCTTTATGTTCCCCGCATGCATGGCCAGTTCCAGATTCACAACGGATATTTCGGTGAAGGCAACCGTAAGTTCGGACATAACTTCCTGAGTTATGCAGGGGAGGGGAATCCTTTCACGAATACCAATCCAAAATCTGAGTATGTCAAGCAGACTCTCGGCGAATCCAAGGATGCCGATAACATCACACTCAATGAATATTCGACCGGCAATGAGGTGAATTTCCTCAATCTGCACCTTGCTCATAACTACTACAATGATGCTGTGATTTATTTCAACCCCGACGAGAAGAAATGCTTCATCACGGGTACACCTGAAGACATCTACATTTACTACTACAATGCCTGGAATCAAGGTTCGGATGTTGAAACAGGCACCTTCAACGTTAAATCGGAAGATATGAACAAGAATACCCTGAACTACTTCTATGACGAGTCGAAGCTCTCAGACAACATGAAGCTCCATACTCTCACGGAGGCTGAGTGGGCAGTGCCTGTGGTGAAGGAGAAAGTAGCAGCATGTCATCAGGTATACCGTACCACAGTTCCTCCGGGTCTCGAAGAGGCTTACAAGACCAAGTCGGGCACGCATTATTTCCAGTTCTACGTGGACGGTACAACGAAGCTTACAGCGGATGACAAATACATCATCGACGGCAAGTCGTACTACTTCCTCTACAATGATGTACTCCCCGCAGTGCTTCTCAGCTATTCCGTGAATACGGGTACAGACCAGGCTCCCGTCTTCACCGAGCTGAAAATCGGTTCCGAAGGCTGTCCTATTGTCAAGGCTCAGTTCCGTTTGATTCTCCGTGACAATGAAGGTAAGCCTCACTATATCACGGCCGACAAGGTGTCTACCACCGACAAGCGTTCCGAAGCGAGGATATTTACTCTCGACAATATTGTTGACCAGAGCATCTTTGCAGGTCAGAGCAATCACGGTTTCAATCCTCCCGAAGTGAAATCCTTGTGGCATTACTCCAAGAAGGAGGCTACCGCAAGCCTGATGTCAACTAACGCTGTGGATCAGCACTGGACACTGTCGCACGATGCGAATACCATCAGCTCGGGTAACGCTTTCCGTTATATCGAGTTCGATATCACCCGTCTTGACCCGGATCCCGATGCCGGCGTGGAAGCCGGAACTTACCACGAGTTCCACTCCGACTTCAACTATACCGACGACGAGTATGTGACGGATGCCGATATTGACACCAGAGCCAAGCTCGGTTCCATCAAGGATGGCGCTGCTCAGAATCCCAAGTTCCGTCTGAACAACCGCGACTACTTCACATCTCTCAACTCGCTCATGGCTATCCCTACGGGTGTGGAGAATATCGTCACCGATAACGAGGATGCGAACGCCAAACCGGTTTACTACAACCTGCAGGGTGTGCGCGTGGCACATCCCGACAAGGGCATCTACATCATGGTGAAGGGCAAAACCTCGAAGAAGGTGATGTTCTGAAACAGATTACCGTAAGAACCGATATGATAAGCCTGGGACGGGCGCCGCGCGGCGCCTGTCCCTTTTACGTTCGCACACGGCCAGATGTTTATATAAAATTTGCCCCGAAAATGAAATTTTTCCATAATGGCAGTGTTATAACTATGGGCTGTTGCCCTATCCCTGATACAAAGACAATGATGCTAAAGATACAAGACTTACATGCGGAGATCAATGGCCGCGAGATATTGCGAGGCATCGACCTTGAGGTCAATGCCGGGGAAGTTCATGCCATCATGGGGCCAAACGGCTCCGGTAAGTCTACCCTCTCCATGGTGCTTGCCGGCAACCCGGCATATACCGTCACCGGCGGCTCCGCAACCCTCGACGGCAAAGACCTCCTCGCCATGGAGCCGGAAGTGCGAAGCCATGAAGGTCTCTTCCTCGGCTTCCAGTATCCTGTGGAAATCCCCGGCGTGTCGATGGTCAACTTCATGCGTGCCGCCATCAATGCCAAACGCGAATATTTCGGCGAGCCGCCGATGCCCTCTACCGAGTTCCTCAAACTGATGCGCGACAAACGCGCCGTGGTGGAGCTCGACAACAAGCTGGCATCGCGAAGCGTCAACGAGGGTTTCTCCGGCGGCGAGAAAAAACGCAACGAGATATTCCAGATGGCCATGCTCGAGCCTAAGCTCAGCATCCTCGACGAGACCGACTCCGGCCTCGACATCGACGCCCTCCGCGTCGTGGCAAACGGCGTCAACAAACTCAAGACCCCCGACAACGCCACCATCGTCATAACCCATTACCAGCGCCTCCTCGACTATATACGCCCCGACTTCGTGCATATCCTCTACAAGGGCAAGATAGTTATGACCGGCGGCCCCGAGCTCGCCCTCGAACTGGAAGAGCGCGGTTACGACTGGATTAAAGAGCAGATGTCATGAGCAGCCTGGAAGGAACAGTCAAGCGGCCCGAGGGGGGAGTGGTGCTGGCTCCGATGTCGCAGGCCATGGGTATGCTGCCGGCGGGCGTCTCGCTACCCGAGGGAGCGCTGGCCACAGCCGCCGGCAACGCCGACCCGCTGCTGCTCTACGTGCCGGCAGGGGTGAGGATTCCGCAGCCGTTGCAGCTCGTCAACAAGCTGCAGCGCGGCCGCGCCGATGCCGACATCTCCGCACTCACCATAGTGCTCGGCAAAGATGCCTCGGCAAAGCTCCTCGTCTGCCAGCATACCGTCGGCGACGTCGTCGCAGATACCAAGGCCGTCAACGACAACAAGGTAGAGATATTCCTCGCCGAAGGGGCCTCCTTCGACTATTACGACCTCGAGGAGACCAGCGAGGATACCGTGCGCCATTCCCTGGTCAGCGTGCATCAGCAGGCCGGCTCCAAGGCATTGCTCGATATACTGACCCTCTACAACGGCGACACCCATAACGAATGCCGCTGCGAATTTTTGGGCGAAGGCGCGGAGCTCAAGCTTTACGGCATGGCGATATGCGACAGGCAGCGCCGTCTGCGTTTCGACACGCATATCGACCACCTGGTGCCCCACTGCCACAGCGACGAGCTTTACAAGATAAGTGCCTCCGACCGGGCCGACTGCAGCTTCTGCGGCCGCATAAAGGTGCACGAAGGTGCCGTGGGCACCGAAGCCTACCAGTCGAGCCGCAACCTCCTCGACGGCACCGACGCCCGCATACAGGCGCGTCCCGAGCTGGAAATCTACAACGACGACGTGAAGTGCAACCATGGCTGCGCCATCGGTCAGCTCGACCCTATGGAGGTGTTCTACATGCGCACGCGCGGCATCCCCGAGCATCAGGCACGGCTGCTGCTGCGTCAGGCCTTCATGGCCGACGTTATCGACGCCATAACCATCCCGGCCCTCAACCAGCGGCTGCGACTCCTCGTGGAACGCCGCTTCGCCGGCGACTCCGACGCCGCCTGCGGCGCCTGCAGCCATTAACCGAGGCTGAATAGCTTTAATAGCTTTAATAGCTTTAATAGCTTTAATAGCTTTTATAGCTTTTATAGCTTTAATAGCTTTTATAGCTGGCGGCACTAATCCCTAATCTCTAATCACTAATCTCTAATCACTAATCCCATGCTTGTCTCCAAGATCCGAGAGCAGTTTCCCATTCTGGGCCGGACAGTGGCCGGCAAGCCGCTCGTGTACCTCGACAACACTGCCACGAGCCAGACGCCGCGACGCGTGGTCGACGCCATCGTCGACATGTACACGCGCCATAAGGCCAACGTGCACCGTGGTGTGCACACCCTCAGCCAGGAAGCCACCGACCTCCAGGAACTGACACGCCGCCGCGTGGCACGCTATATCAACGCCGAAAGCCATGAGGAAATAATCTTCACACGCGGCACCACCGAGGGCATAAACCTCGTGGCCTCCTCTTTCGGCTCTCTGTTGCCTGAAGGCGGCGAGATTATCCTCACGGTCATGGAGCACCATGCCGATATCGTGCCGTGGCAGCTGCTGGCGCAACGCCGCGGACTGAAGATAAAGGTCGTGGACATCGACGACAGCGGCGCGTTGCGTCTCGACAGTTACCGCGCCCTCTTCGGCCCCGATACCGTCATGGCGGCGTTCACGCATGTGAGCAACGTGCTGGGCACCGTGAATCCCGTCAGGGAGATGACGGCCTACGCTCATGAGCAGGGCGTACCGGTGCTCGTGGACGGCGCACAGGCCGTGCCGCACATGAGGGTGGACGTGCGCGACCTCGGCGTCGATTTTTACGCCTTCTCCAGCCATAAGATGTATGGTCCCGCCGGCATCGGCGTGCTATACGGACGCCGCGAGTTCCTCGACAGTATGCCTCCCTACCAGGGTGGCGGCGAGATGATAAAGCATGTGAGCTTCGACGGCACAACATATGCCGACCTTCCCTTCAAGTTCGAGGCAGGCACTCCCGACTTCGTCGACATAGCGGCTCTGGGGGCTGCCCTCGACTTCATGGAGGAGACGGGTATCGAGGCCATAGCCGCTCACGAGCGGCAGCTCCTGGAGCAGGCCACCGCCGGGCTGATGGAGATTCCCGGCATGCATATCTACGGCACCACGCCAGGCAAGGAAGCCGTGATAAGCTTCAATGTGGAGGGAATACACAACTATGACCTGGGTATGCTTCTCGACAAGCAGGGCGTTGCAGTCCGCACGGGTCACCACTGCGCGCAGCCGCTCATGGAGCGCCTCGGCATCCCCGGCACCGTCAGAGCCGGTTTCGCCGCCTACAATACCCCCGAAGAAGTCGACGCCTTCCTCACCGCCCTCCGCCGTGCCGTCGACATCCTCCGCCCCTGACGCCCACGGGAGAACGGGAGAGGCGGTACTCCTTTTATCTAAGGCCGCCTTTTATCTAAGGCCGCCGTGCCACGAGCGGAAGCTCGTGGTAAGCCGGGTAATAGCTTACCATGCTCTCCCGTCGAAAAAAAGAAGCTGTTATCCCGTCAAAGAAACCGGCGTTTGCGAAAATTTTTGTATTTTTGCGGAAGAAACCGAAGGTCGGCGCCTCAGCGACACCGGCTATAAACAGATACAGCAAATGGAATTATTCGAGAGACTGACAAAGCGGGCGCAGGGAGCGCCGCAGCGGCTGATATTGCCAGAGTCGACAGAACCCCGCACCATGCAGGCCGCCGACCGCGTGATCAAAGAGAAAATAGCCAACGTAATATTCATAGGCAACAAGGAGACCGTGCTTCAGAAAGCCTTCGAGCTGGGTCTCGCCAACATCGAGAAAGCCACATTCGTCGACCCTGCCGACGCCGCCACCGTAGAGCCTTACGCCGAGCTGCTGGCTGAGCTGCGCAAGAAGAAGGGTATGACCATCGAGGAGGCCCGAGTGAAGGCCGCCAATCCCCTATATCTCGGATGCCTCATGATTAAGAAAGGCGACGGCGACGCCATGGTTGCCGGTGCGCTAAGCCCCACAAGCCACGTGCTCCGCGCCGCTTTCCAGGTGCTCAAGACGAAGCCCGGCATCTCCGTGGTGAGCGGCGCTTTCATCATGCTCCTCCCGGAGAATGTGCCTTTCGGCGACCAGCACATGCTCGTGTTTGCCGACTGCGCGGTAGTGCCCGACCCGACAGCCGAGGAACTCGCCCAGATAGCCATCGAGACGGCCAAGACCACGAAGAACATCGCCGGTCTCGACCCCGTTGTGGCCCTCTGCAGCTTCTCCACGAAGGGTAGCGCCACGCATGAGCGCGTCGACAAGGTTATCAAGGCCACGCAGCTGGCACACCAGATCGACCCGTCGCTCAAGATTGACGGCGAGTTGCAGAGCGACGCCGCCATAGTGCCCAAGATCGGCGCCATGAAGGCTCCCGGCAGCACTGTGGCCGGTCATGCCAACACCCTCATCTTCCCCAGCCTCGAAACCGGCAACATCGCCTACAAGCTCGTGCAGCGCCTCGCCGGAGCCGGAGCCGTTGGTCCTATACTCCAGGGCCTCGCAGCTCCCGTCAACGACCTCTCCCGCGGCGCTACCGTAGAGGATATCTTCAATACAATCATCGTTACCTGCAACCAAGCAATCGAAGACTGAAAATGAAAATACTGGTGCTCAACAACGGAAGCAGTTCCGTGAAATACAAGCTTATCGACAGCGACAGCAAGCAGGTGCTTGCCGAGGGAGGCGTGGAGAAGATTGGTCTTCCCGACTCTTTCCTGAAGTTCAAGAAGCCGGGCGGCGGCAAGGAGACAATCACCGTCTCTATGCCCGACCACAAGGAGGCGATACGCCAGGTGTTCAAGGTGCTCACCGATCCGGAGAAGGGCGTGATCAGCGACCTGCACGAAATCGACGCCATCGGCCACCGAGTGGTGCACGGTATGGAATACTTCAACAAGTCGGTGCTCATCACCCCGGAGGTTATCGAGAAGGTCAAGGAATGCTATCCCGTGGCTCCGCTGCACAATCCTGCCAACATCATAGGCATAGAGGCCGTGGAGGAGCTTATGCCGGGCACTCCCAACGTGGCGGTGTTCGACACGGCATTCCATCAGACCATGCCGGCAAAGGCCTACATGTACGCCCTTCCTTACGAGGACTATGAGAAATATGGTATCCGCCGCTATGGCTTCCACGGCACGAGCCACCGCTACGTGTCGCGCCGCGTATGCGAATACCTTGGTGTTCCCTACGACAAGCAGCGCATCATCACCTGCCATATAGGCAACGGCGGCAGCATCACGGCCATCAAGGATGGCAAGAGCATCGACACGTCGATGGGTCTGACGCCCACCGAAGGCCTCATGATGGGCACGCGTGTGGGCGACGTCGACCCCGGTGCCCTCGTTTACCTCATGGAGCGCACCGGCATTGACGCCAAAGGCCTTCAGAAGGTAATCAACAAGGAGAGCGGTGTGCTCGGCGTGTCGGGCATCAGCAACGACATGCGCGATATCGAGGCCGGTATCGAGGCCGGCAACCAACGAGTCAGACTCGCCATGGATATGTATGAATACCGTATCCTCAAATACATCGGCGCCTATGCCGCCGTGCTCGACGGCGTGGACATCATAGTATTCACCGGCGGCGTGGGCGAGAACCAGACCGGCACCCGCGAATATCTCTGCAAGCATCTCGGGTACTTAGGCGTCACTTTCGACGCCGAGGCCAACAAGGTGCGCGGCGAGGAAGTGGTCATCTCCGGCCCCGACTCTAAGGTCAAGGTGGTGGTGATACCCACCGACGAGGAGATGATGATCGCCGAGGATACCGCACAAATCGTCAGCTCGCTCTGATATGCTGCAATTTGTGGTATGGAACGCCGACCCGGAGCTCTTCAGCTTCGGGCCGGTGAGCGTGCGGTGGTATGGCCTGATGTTCGCCATAGGATTCACCGTGGGCTATTGGATAGTGTCGAAGATGTTCCGTCACGAGGGGGCGCCGGAGAAATGGCTCGGCTCCCTGCTCGCTTATGTGGTGGTGGCCACAATCGTGGGCGCACGCCTCGGTCATGTCTTCTTCTATGAATGGGACTATTACTCTCAGCATCCCGGGGAGATTCTGCAGATATGGCACGGTGGCCTCGCCAGCCATGGCGGCACCATAGCCATAATCATAGCCCTCTTCCTATGGTCGTGGATTGTGGCCAAGAAGCCGGCGTCGTGGGTCTTCGACAAGATTACGGTGGCCATAGCCCTCGTGGGCGGCCTGATACGCCTCGGCAACCTCTTCAACAGCGAGATCTATGGCGGTCCCACCGACCTCCCCTGGGGGTTCGTATTCGTCAGGGATGGCCAGACTATCCCCGCACACCCCACGCAGCTATACGAGGCTCTCTGCTATTTCGCTCTCTTCGGACTGCTGATGTGGATGTACTGGAAGAAGAATGCCCAGGAGCGCCCGTGGCTAATCACCGGCGTTTTCTTCATAGGCATATTCCTGCCAAGGTTCCTGATAGAATATGTCAAGAACGTGCAGGTAAGCTCCGAATACGCCATGATAGAGCAGTACGGCATGAACATGGGCCAGGTGCTCTCCATACCCTTCATACTCATAGGGGTGGGGCTGGTATGCTGGTCGCTGACGCATAAGAAAGTGAAATTCACTTTCCCAAACCGTTTCGCCGATGAAGATAGCGACAGGAAGAAAAAGCATTGACAGATCATTGATTCTGGCGGCGGTTGTAACTTTGGTACAGCTGCCGCTTCTCTGGTGCTGGCCTGCCGACTGGTTCGACACCGGATTCAACATGACCTTCTACGAGAACATCTACACCCATCCGGCAAGCGTGGAGTATAATTTCATGTACTGGCTCACGGGCATTGTAGGAGGAGCGGTGCATGCGGTATTGCCCGGCATCTTTCCATTACGGCTGCTGGCTTTGCTCATCAACGTGTGCTGCGCGTTGCTCGTCAACAGGGTTGTAAGCGATTTCCGGGCCATGCTGGTGGGAACGCTGATGGTTTCCTTCGGCCTTTACTGCTCGGATTCGGTTTTCCATTACAACCATCTCACGCTGTTGCTGACGGTATCCTCGCTGGTGGTGATGATGCGCGGGCGACGCCGCGGCATGTTGCTGTCGGGGATTCTTGCGGGAGTGATGGTCTTCGCGAGAGTCAGCAATATAGCCGGTCTGGGCTACATGCTCCTCACTTTTCTTTTCGCGCAGTGTGGCCGGCGTTGGAAGTCGGCACTCATATGGCTGGGCGGATATGCCGCCGGTGTGGCCGCATGTCTGCTCCTGATGCTGTGTCTCGGACATCTGGGCATCTTTATCTCCAACATGCGCGAGCTTGCCGACATAGCCGTCGCCGGCGAAGCGTCACACGGCATCGGGCCTCTTATGGATGTCACTTACGACAATTGGTGGCATATATACCATTACCGCATCCACACCAACGAGCTGCTGCAGCCCGAGCCGGTATGGGTGCCGCTGATGTGCGTGATTCTGGCGCTGCTGCTGATATTCACACGGCGCCCTTACCGTTACGAGGCGTTGCTGGCCACAGGTGCCATGGCGCTGATGATCCTGAGCATAAATTTCCGTAGGGTGCTCCTCACAGATGCTTCCATAATGTATACATTGACATTCTGTGCCTGTGTGGGCATCGTCATATCCTTCTTTACTCCGGGGTGGCGTAAGAAGGGGATAGCCGCCGCAATGATGCTGGCCATATTGCCGTTGGGCAGCGACAATACTTTTCTCAACCTGGGGCCCATGCTGCTGTGGCTGGCTTTACCAGTGGGTATCGCCGCCATGCTGGCAGCCTCCCGGCTGAAACCGAGGAATGACAAAGCCGTCGGCAAGGGCACGCGCCGACGCAATCTGCTCGCTCCTTTTGTATTTGGCGGCTGGTGCGCCGTGGCTGCCGTGACAAGCTTCTTCTGCGTATGGCAAGCCTTTGCCAACAACAGGGGAAACTCTGCCTACAGAACCCGCGTCACCAACAATATCCGCGCCATGGTGAGCGGCAATGTCCCCGAGGGTACGGAAATTCTGGTATACGGCGGCGCGCCCATGCTATATTACCTTACCGGCACCTTGCCGGCCTATGGCAACTCATGGCCTGAGCAACTGGCGCCGGCGGCTCTGGCCAAAAAACTTGCCGACGGACCCGATCCGGAGTTCGTGGTGCTTATGGACTGCGACCCCGACTCGCCGCTGCCGCTGTTGAAGGCTTCGCCCGTGCCCGGTCCTTTTGCCCGTGGCGTGGCGGGAGCAAACAGATACCATACCTCCGAAAAATCGGGAATACTCCTCCGGTTCCTTGGCGACAACGGCTACCGCCCAATGGCAGCAGTGCCCGGTGCCATCCTTTACCGCCGATGCCGGCAGCCCAATTAGCCCTTTATTTTGCGCATCACCGCTTTATTGCTTAAATTTGCACTATGAAGAGACTTGACAGGTTTGTGTTGAAATCCTTTCTGCCGATGTTCGCGATGACATTTTTCATCGTGCTCTTCATCGTGCTCATGCAATTCCTGTGGCGGTATATGGACGACCTCATCGGCAAGGGGCTGAGCGTGGGCGTCCTTGCCGAACTCTTCTTCTATGCGGCGGTGTCGATGGTTCCCATGGCGTTGCCGCTGGCTATCCTCCTGGCTTCGCTGATGACCTTCGGCAACCTCGGCGAGAAGTCGGAACTCACCGCCATAAAGGCCTCAGGCGTCTCGCTGCTGCGCGTCATGGCTCCCCTGATCGTGCTCATCGGCGGCATTGCCGTAGGCGCTTTCTTCTTCCAGAACGACATCCTCCCCAAGGCGCAGGTCAAGATGTGGACCCTACTCTTCTCCGCACGCCAGAAAAGCCCAGAGCTGGAGATTCCCGAAGGCTCTTTCTACGACCAGATTCCCGGATATAACATCTACGTCAAGAGCAAGAACCGCGACACCGGCATGCTCTACGACGTGATGATCTACGACCTCAACGGGGGCAACGGCACAATCCTGCTGGCCGACTCGGCACGTCTCGCCTTTACCCCCGACATGCGCTTCCTCTACCTCCATCTCTGGCAGGGGGAGCAGTTCGAGAACCTCCGCAGCCAGACCATCGGCAATGCCAACATCCCCTTCCGCCGCGAGACTTTCCTCGACAAGGAGCTGCTCATTCCCTTCGACGCAAATTTCAACAAGCTCAGCGAGGAGGGTATGCGCAACCAGTATGTGGGCAAGAACATCGCGGAGCTCAAGGCGGGCATCGACTCGCTGTCGCGCCGTGTCGACTCCATAGGTCGGAAGACGGAGGCCGACTTCCCCGAGATGTCGTTCCCGGTGTTGTTGGGCGACAACCTTCTCCCGCCGTCGCACGGCCCTCAGGAGGAGAAGGATGCGGCCGCTCCCATCGACCTCGACTCTCTGCTGACCTCGCTGTCGCCGGCGGCACGCACCCAGGTGTTCAATGCCGCAATCGCCGCCGTAGATATGCGGCATTCCGAGTTTGAGTTCCGCTCCACGCAGCTGCGCGACGAGAAAAACCGTATCCGGCGCCACCGCATTGAGCTTATCAAGAAATATACCCTGTCGGTGGCTTGTATCATCTTCCTGTTCATCGGAGCTCCGTTGGGGGCCATAATCCGCAAGGGAGGCTTAGGGGCGCCCCTCGTGATTTCGGTGATACTCTTCCTCGTATACTACATCATCGACAACACGGGCTTCAAGATGGCTCGCGAGGGTATCTGGGAGGCATGGGCCGGCATGTGGCTGAGCACGTTCATACTTCTGCCGCTCGGCATCTTCGTGACCTACAAGGCCATGAATGATTCGGCTGTGTTCAACCCCGACCTATACCGGGAGTGGTGGCGCCGCATCCTCGGCTTGCGCGACAGCCGCCATATGGTCCGCAAGGAGGTGGTCATAGATGAAGTCGACGAGGCGCAGGCCGAGAGGTGCCGGGAGTCGCTGCGGCGCGTGGCCCGCAGATGGCTCCGCAGGTATCCGGCGAAGAGGGGATATGTGGCCTACTGGCTCCGGCCCGTGCGCCGGGCTCCTATAGAGAGGATGGCGCATCTCGCCGACGGTATAGTCGACGCCCTCGCCGACTCCAGGGATATACGTGTAATCGCCGAGCTCAACAAGATTCCCGTCACGGGCTGGGTATGGATATACGCGCCGTTCCGGACGCCCTGGGTGCGCAAGGCGCTGATGTGGTTCTTCCCGGTCGGCTTGGCCCTCTACCTCATCTCCTTAGCCTACTGGCGCCGCCTCCACGCCTCCATCGCCCGCTACGCCGCCCTCTGAGCCCGTTGAAATTAATGGATATAATCCGGACGCACGGGCCGTGCGTCCCTACTTCTGCATGAAACGAGCCGTGTGTCCCTACAAGGTGAAGTGCCCGATTACTTTGTTATATACTACAATAAACTCATGGGGCAGGAATATTCGAGAACCGCTATTTTTGAGGCAAGGGCATTCATCGCCATAGCCTCGGCTCGCGTCACCACAGCCCTCCGCAAGTTGTCGGGCCATGGCGCAAGTAGCAGCAGACGCCCCGAACAGCATAGGTCAAATTCTTTGCCGCAAGGTTTGAAGCGCTCTTTGAAGCCTTCGTGGAAGAGCTGGAGGTCGGCAGTGGCGGCATTAAGCTGGCTGTCAGTTCCGTCAGTTATATTCCGCCGATTATTGCCGGGAGGGCAGAGCTTGTGGTCATGTCCGGCGGCGCGGAGCTTACGGTAGGCGTTGTTACAGGCTTTGGAGAAACCGGCAAGTTCCATGCCTAACGGATGTTTCAATCTTTCCTTGACATATAGAATGAAATGAATATGATCGGGCATTGCTATTTTGGTATATATGTCAATTTGGGGATGGAAGCGGGGTATATTTTCAATTTCCTGCAGGATAATATTTCCGAGAGGGGTATTTACGGCGCATGGCTTGCCGTTAACGAGCTTGATATGGCTCAAAAGGGGCCGGTGAGGAAGGCAGGTGTATGTGAGCATATAAAGGCTTTTGCTGCAATAATCATGCCAGGCGGCGCGGCGCCTGTTGGAATGCTTTACAGGCAGATAATAAGAGGGCCTTTCTTCCATCTCTTTTCCTTTCTTTTTGCTTTCTTTCATCTCTCTTTCTTTTATTGATTGCTGATTTATTTGCTTTACAGCTTTTGCTTTCTGCTGCTTTCTCTTTTTCGCTTAAAGCTTCCGCTTTAAGCACGGCCGCTGCCGCTCGGGGCTTCGCCTTCGCTGCTGCCGCTGCCGCTGCTGCCGTGCTTAAGGCGGAAGCCTTAAGAAGAAGCCGGAGCTTAAAAATTAGCTTCCTCTTTCTTTTTTCTTTCTCTTTCTCTTTCCTTCTCTCCCTTTTCCTTGCTCTTCCTTTCTTTCTTTTTTCTTTCTCTTTCCTTCTCTCTTCCTTTTCCTTGCTCTTCCTTTTCCTTTTTCCTTTCTTTCTTTCTTTCCTTCTTCTCTCTTCTTCTCTCGCTTCAGGAGATGCGGGAGGCGTCTTCGAGCTGCTGGAGGTGGCTGAGGGTGTCGGGATGCTGGGAGCCGAGGAGGGTGGGGGCGATGTATAATACTTCCTGGATTACATTTCCGTCGCTGTCGTGCAGCGACTTGGAGAGTACCGACCGGGGCCAGACACATATGAGCATGTTATAGGCGAGACTGAGGAATGTGAGCCAGACGGTCAGCGAGAGCAAGGCGCCGGCTATGCCGTCGATGATCCCCGAGTCGCTGCGGCGGAAGAGGAGCGCGAAGATGCGCGTGATATAGCCGAAAAGCAGATATGCCGCCGTGAAAATCAGGCAGCAGGCAAGGGTGGAATAAATGAAGTCGGTTTCGGTGATGCCGAGTCGTTGTGGCCAGGTGTCGCGAAGAAAGGCATCTACAGGCGGGGCGAATATTCTGGCACAGAGGATGCCGAAGAGAAGACCGAAGAGGCGCGGCAGCTGGCGGCGGAATCCACGGCGGAAGCCGCTGATGACGCTCAGCGCTATGACGGTGATGGCTGTCAGCGAGAGGAGCCAAGCAGACATACGGCAGTGGCGGATATGCCCTCCTCGCGGCCTTCGAAGCCGAGGTGCTCGGTGGTGGTGGCCTTCACCGACACGCAGTCGACGCCGACACCCAGAATGCCGGCGAGCCGCTGTCGCATGGTGGCGATATGAGGAGCAAGCTTCGGACGCTGGGCCATTATCGTCACATCCACATTACCCACCTCCCAGCCATGGCGCCCTATGAGCTCCACGACCCTCACGAGGAGAATCTTTGAATCTATATCCTTGAATTCGGGGTCGTTGTCGGGGAAATGGGTGCCGATGTCGCCGAGGGCGAGAGCGCCGAGGAGAGCGTCACAGAGAGCGTGGATGGCCACATCGGCGTCGCTGTGCCCCAGCAGACCGAGGCTGTGAGGTATTTTCACGCCGCAGAGCCATAGCTCCCGGCCCTCCACAAGCCGGTGAACATCATAACCTTGGCCGATTCGGAATTGCATGGCTTTAATGGCTTTAATAGCTTTTATAGCTTTTACTTTCTTCTGCGGCCCAGGAGGTCGCGGAGGCCGTCCATGTCGAAGGTGAGGGTGAAGCGGAGGGTCTGGTCGAGGGGTGATGCCTGGGCCGTGGCGAGCATGTAGCTGGCGTCAAGCTTAACCACATTCAGCGAGAAGCCGGCACCGAAAGCGAAATAGCTGCGTCCTCCCTTGTTGGGATGCTCGTAATTATAGCCGGCACGCACGAAGAATTGCTGGTTATATACATACTCGGCACCCACGGAAACACCTATTTCCTGCAGCTCCTCCTTGGCGCCGCCGGGTGCATCGGCAAACGACTTGAAGATACCGGTGAAGGGGCTCATGGTGTTCCACTTGTCCCATGCCTCCTGCCATTCTTCGGTTGTCTCATAGCTCTGCACGCGCGGCATGGTGGGCACCAGCAGCTTGTTGAGGTCAAGACCTATCGAGAGCGAGTGGTAGTCGGCGAGCGGGAACATGAAATTGGCGCCCAGACGCAGGTTGGTGGGGAGGAAGTAGTTGTTGGCGCCACCGTCATAGCTCACTTTCGTACCGATGTTGGAGATATTGAAGCCGAAGGTGAACTGGCATTCGTTGCGCCCAATCATGGGGAATGTCTGATAATAACCGGAGAGGTCCACGGAGAAGGCGTTTGCTGCCTGGTTGGTCTCGCCGGTCTGCGTATCCTGGAAGGAGAGGTCGGAGAGGATATAACGGAGCACCACGCCCATGGAGAACTTGCTGGAGAGCTTGCGGCTGTAACCGAGGTCGATGGCGAACTCATAGGGGTGTATCACCTGCGCGTTGATGTTCTCGCTGCCTTCGGTATAGCCGGTGGTCACCTCGCCGAGGGAGAAGTAGCGGAAGGATGCCGAGATGGCCTGGTTGTCGCCGCTGCCTATCTTGTAATATCCCGAAAGGTCGGCGAGGAATATGTCGTTGACAATCTTACGGAGCCATGGGGTGTAGCTGAGGCTGAGACCGCCGCGGCTCCATCCGAAGGCATATTTCGACGGGTTCCAGAACTGCGAGTTCATGTCGGGGTCGGTGGCCGCTCCCAGGTTACCCATCGACGAGCCGCGTGCATCCGGCGCTATGCTCAGAGTGGTGACACCCGTGTTGACCGGGTTGAACATCTCCGACTTGAGGTCGTCCTCGCCATATGCACTGCCGCATATCGCGGCAATGAGTCCCGTGGCTATGATATACTTCGTTTTATTCATCAATTATTTAACTGCAATTATGATAGAATATTGCACCGCAGCCTGACAGACTGCGGTGCAATATCGATAGGTGTTTAAGGCGTGTCAGTCGATGAGGGTGAACGACACCCAACCCGACGAGGCTCTGCCGGCACGGGAGCTCCTGACGGCCGCGCGGTAGGTTCCCCTTTTAGCGTCGGCGCATTCCCAGGAGAGGTTGCCGGGGCTTACGTAGGAATTGTAAACCTGTTTGCCGTCGGGGTCGTAAATAATCATCTCGAGGGTGTTGAGCGTCGAAGCGAGGGTGAAGGTCATATGATCCACGGCGTACTCGCTGTTGGCGCGGAAGTTTACGGCAGGTCCATTCTCGGAGATGTTGAATTCGAGTGTAGCGCCTTTGGATACGTTGCCGCCCATGTCTTTGGCAGTGACGACGGCGCTGTGGCGACCTGTGGCGTAGGTATCGAGAGGCACGGATGTTGCGTAAGAGAGCATCACGGCACCAGGCTTGTCGGAGGTGATTGTCACCGGTTTGCCGTCGATGGTCACCGAGATGCCGCCGCCATTGCCCACACCTGTCATGATGGCCGTGTTGTCGGCGATTTCTATGTCGAGGTTGCGGGTGTCGTCGTTGTAGCTCAGCGATACCGACGGCGCGTCGGTGTCGGGTGTGGCGGTCGTCTGGCTGTTCTCATAGGCCATGGGTACTTCCACATAGCCGCCGCCCGCCATGTGCGAGAAGGGATTGTAGCTGCTCAGGTAGACATTGAGATTGTTGCGGTTCTCGCCCGGGAAGCTCAGGAACCTGTCGCACTCCTTCGGCAACGGAATGCGCACGGTGAATTTGCCGCTGCGCACGTTGGCGGTGACCGTGGTCATCTTGTCGTCGTAGAACGTGTTTATGAACTTCGGGTCGGTGAGCTGTCGTCGCTGCTGGGAGGGGGCGCATACCTTCACCACGATGGTGCCGTTGTAGCTGGTGTAGAGGTATCCGCGGGTATCGCGCACGGTACCCTTGATTTCGAGGATGTCGCCGCCACGGTATTCCGACTTGGCGAGAGCGTCGGCCCGCACCTCCAGAAGTGTCACGGGGATGGTGAGCGCCGGATCGCCGATATATATGAATGGAAGTTCGTTGGGCTGTGCCATCTCCGATTTGGAACGGCTATAAATTTCACCGGCGGTGGCAGGGCGCGTGCGCGTTTTCTGTGCCGACCCGCTGCTGTAATAGAGATTCTTGATGAAGATCTGGCACAGCGTCAGGTTGGCGTTGGAGTAGGCGGTACGAGTGGAGCTGACGCTTCCTATCAGGCCTCGGGGCGCGCGAAGCACCGCGTCGATGCCGATGCCGCCTCCGCCGAAGTCAGGGTAGGCTATATCGCAACCCGCAAAGAACATGAACGACGGTATAGTGTTGTTGAGCGATGTGATGTCGCCCGTCGATATGAATCCGCCGAGGCCCGATTGAGTGGAATGGCCTATGTATATCGACATAAGTTTGCCGTCGTTGAGTTTGTCGCGGAAAGCGGTGGTGGCACCCGGTGTCACGTAATAGTCGTACATCACCGTGGAGTGGGGTATTTTGGGAATACCGGCGTCGCGGACATACTTATGGAAAGTGGTGTCGATGGACTGGGCGGCGTGGTCATGGGTGTGGGTGTCGCCCGTACACGACACGGCCATCGTCTCATTGACTATATTAGCCATGTCGCCATTGTTGAGATGGGCGAGATAGCTGTCAATCTTGCTGACGGCCAGGTCGGCCTCCTCGGCGCTGTTGACGGGGAGAGTGCCTACGCCTACGTCCATGGTGGAGTTGTAGAGCGATGGGGCAACATTATCTGCGGTCATGCCGTAGAAGTCGAGTGCTATGGAGAGGGCGCGTCCGGCTTGGGTGCCTCCCTCCTGGAAGCCGATGATGAAATTGTCGGGATTCCCGTTGCGCAGTATGTCGCGGACATCACTGCGTATGGGCCCGAAAAGCATCACATTCTTTAGAACCCGGTCGCCGTTCTCATAGAACATCTTGGTGCACAGGCGCAGTGCCATCGGGTCGACGTTGCCGCTGGAAAATTCGTTGTATACATCATTTACTTCGAGCACCAGGGTGAGCGTGCCGTCATATTTCTTGTGCAGCTCGGCAATCTTGTCGGCCTGCTGACGGAACTCCGGCGTGGTGTAGATGATGAACTCGTAAGGCTCGTATTTGAGGGCATGGATGTTCTGGTTGGCTATTTCCTGCGGATTTGTCACGCCATACTGGGTCTTCTCGGGATTGATGAAGACCAGTTCCTGTAAGTCTTTGTCCTGCTGCAGCCATGCGCGTGAGTCGGTAGCGGCCATTACCGTAGGACGTACGGGGTCGGTAACGTCGAAGCCCATACAACCCTGAGGAATGGCGACGAAGCCACCAGGTTTGTTGCCAAGTATTCCGAGACGTTCCTGACGCATTGTCGAGGTGGCCTTGCGCATGTCCTTGTCGTAGGTAAGGATCCATTTGTCGAGCCATGCGTCGTCGACCCACGGCTCATTGCTCGATATGGTTATGTCCACATTCCCCGAGGGGAGCGACACGTTGTCGACGCGATAAGTGCTGAGTTGCGACACATTCTCGGTGCCGGGCACCCATGACTCCTTTTTGCCGTTCAGGGCTACTGAGAAGCTGCCCGGAGGTGTCAGGGTCTTCTCCGTGACCCACACCATGATGTCGGCGCCAAGACTGCCCATGCAGTTGTCGGCCATCAGCGCCGGACGCACCGTCCATGATTTCAGAGGCTCGTCGATGATGCTGTATTCCCAGAAATATTGTCCTGAATTGTGGTTGCCGTAGAGCACATCATTTTCATGAAGGGAATAGCCGTAGCCTACGGATGCATCCACGGGATTGTCGGCGACATCGCCGGATGTAGCCATGAGCAGGGGAGTGCCGTAGTCGGTCAGGTAATAATGGCCGCGGGTGTTGTAGATGTTCATCTCGCCGGCCACGTATCCTTCATCGGTAAGCTTGGGGTCGTTGAGGCCTATGGCGTAGAAGTATAGCTTGTTGTCCTTATGGAGCACGGCCACCTGTTCCGGGTCGTCAGGCTGTGTTTTCTTGCCATCATCCTTGAGATGCAGCGGGCGGAAACGGCCACCTTCGCCATATACCGACACCTGCGCGGGATTGCTGAAGCCCATCTCGCGCAGCTTCTCGTAGCTTATCTCGTGGATGCCGCTCTTGGCTGTCTTTACCTTTACCCATTTCCCCTTGGCCAGCACCGACTGCGACTGGAATGTATAGGTGCGCTGTGCCGCCAGTCCCGTGGGGAAGGCCAGCGCCAGTGCCAGCGTCAGGAGTATTCTGTTCACTATCTTTCTGCTCATCGTATGTTTATGTCCAATATTGCGGAATGTTCCGGATTGTTGTCAGTTGCTATAAGTTTGTCGCCAATAGAGGCGGGTAATCCCGAGGGATGAAGAGCGGCGAGAATCACGTCGCCGTTCTTGAGGGTGATGTCGCGGCTGAGGAGCTGTAGGATTTCGCCGATGTCGCGGCGCATCATTGCCGCGTGGTAAGTGAGCCTGTTGCCGCCGCATTCGAGGGTGAATATGGTGTCGGCGATAGTATCGGCGATGTCTTGAGCTTCACGCCATGGGGAGAGGAAGCAGCTCTTGTCGAAGGCCGTTGCCGCAGCCCAGGGGAGACCGTCGCGGCGACGGCTTGCCAGAAGTCCGGCGCTGATCACGTTGCATCCCAAGCCCACGGCGTCGATGTATCGCGCCGCGTAGCGCGGAGCGATTCCTTTGCCGAGCCTGCCAACACGCACCGCCAGCGACGGCATGATGCGGAAATCATCGCCGAAGTCGGGCACGAAAAAGGGCTGGCACGTATGTAGCTGACTCGAGTCGGGAAGCTCGTACCATACCGGCTCCTCACCTTCTCCGTAAGGGGAAACGTCACAAATACCGCCGTAATTGCGGGCTACTGCAAAAATCTTCATGGGTTCTGAAGCCTGTTGTATATGATGGCGAGGTGGGCGTATATGGAGGTGTTGGCCATCACCACCCCCTCGGCCACCTTCACACGGTAAGGGGTGAAGTTCCAGATAGCCTTGACACCAGCGGCGATGGCAGCGTCGGCGGCCTCCTGGGCGGCTTCCGCCGGCACCGTGAGTATGCATATGTCGGCCGGCTCGCGGCCCATCACCTCCTCGATGTCATCGAGAAGATATACCGGCACGGGCATCTCGCTGCTGCCCACTACGTCGGGGTTTATGTCGAACCCGGCCACGGTCTGCAGGCCATAGTTCGAGAGGCCGTTGTCGCGCAGCAGAGCACCGCCGAGGCTCCCCACGCCCACCACGTAAGCCTTGTGGCTCTTGTGGAAGCCCAACAGGTCGGTGAGGGCGTCGGCAAGCACCGGCACCTCATAGCCTATGCGCGTCTTGCCGCGCAGGTTGAGAAACGACAGGTCCTTGGCGATCTGCGAGGCGTCGACGTTGAGGGCGCGTGCTATGCGCGTCGACGACACATGGCTCTCGCCACGAGCCCGAAGTATCTCGACATATGCCAGATACCATGGCAGCCGCCGCAATGTGGGTTCGGGTAGTATCATTGCGCTGTCACTGCAAGACGATTAGTCTGCGAGGTCCATTGGCCACGGGCGGTACGCACCAGTGCCTTGTAGAGGTATATGCCCCGGGGCACCCTGTTGCCGCTCTTGTCGCAGAGATTCCAGTATGTTTTCAGCGAGCCGTCGCTCGACGTGCTCGTTTTCGCCGACGATTCCCATACCACACGGCCGTTGAGGTCGTAGACCCACAGTTCGCTGTTCATCTCCGTGTTGGGCATGTCGATGCGTATGTTGAAGTTCACGCCCGAAGTTGCCGGATTGCAATCGGTGCTCAGACTCACGATATACGGCTCGGCGGTGGCGTTGACGTTGAAGTCTATCGAGCTGCGCGTGGAGTTGTTGAGATTGTCCCAGACCTCGAGGGTAAGGGTATGGGGACCGGGAGTCACGTCGGTCAGCCCGTACATCAGGGTGCCTCCCTGGCCGTCGGCATCCTGCGTGAAGCACTGGGCCACATCATCGTAGGGAGTGGCGCCGTCGAGACGCAGAGATATCTTGTGTCCCACGCCCGCATCGGAGATGTTGATTCCCGACGGGTCGGTGAACCGTGCGAACACCACCGGGCTGGCGTTGACCATCCCGCCAGGCTCGAAGTCCTCGCCGTTGAGACGGAAATATTCTATGGATGGGCCCACGGTGTCGGTGGATACTTCGGAGTTGAAGCCGTAGACGTAGAAGCGAGAAGAGGAGCCGTTAGCCTCGCGGCGAGTGCTGTCGCAGGCGTAGGCCGACAGCAGCGCCGGCGAATAGTTGTTGCTGATTTCCATCGGCACCTTTATGCTGGCGTTCCATTTGCCGCCCTGCACCTTGGCCGTGCACGTGGCCAGCCGGTTCTTGCGGTCGTTGTAGATTTCCTTCTGGCCGTTGTTGCCGTTGCCGTAGGTCTCGATCACCGACTCGGCGTCATAGAGCTGCAGGAAGAGGTCGCCGTTGAAGTCGAAGGGGTTGCCGTCGGGGTCGAGGAGCTCTCCCGACACGCGCATCACCGACCCTCCCGGCACCTCGGGCAGCGAGTCTCGGAGGCTTATGTCGTTGATTCTGTCGATGTTCACCCGGTATTTGATGTTGTTGAGGCGCATCGCCGGGTCGCCCATGAAAGCATAGCGGAGCTTGTTGCCGTCGTTGGCGTAGGCATTTTTGCCGTCGCGGTATACGAGACCCAAGGGACGCGGACGGCCATCCTCGCCGAGCTTGAACATCTCGTCGCATGTGTAGCGGTTGAGGGGGCCGTTGGAGTCGATGTATACGGTACGTGTGGCGGCTATCATTCCGCAGACGCCCGCGTCGGGGTTGAGCATCAGCACCTCGCCGCCCGACTTCCCGGCCTCATCCCATGGCAGGAATCGGCATGTCGCCGCATAGATGAACGTCAGATTCTTGTTGGTCATGTTCTGGATCTGCTGCCATGTGAACAGATTCTCATGACCCCAGGAGGTGGCCGAAGCATGGCCTATGTAGTTGGTGAAGATCACGCCGCTGTTGTAGTTCGACATCATCCTTTCCGTGGCGGCGGGATAGCTCTTGCCGGTGGCGGAGTTGACCAGCGTGTACGAGTCGAGGTACACGCGGTCGTAGAGGTAGTCGTCGCCGTTGCCGTGACGGCGGTAGCTGTTGTAGCAGTCCTGGGCCTGGTTGAAATGGGCGCTGGAGTCGCCGTCGTCGGCGATGATCATGATCTTGTTGCGCCACGACCCCAAGTCGGCATTGCGGGTGTGGTTCACGATCTTCTTGGCCATGGCCATGGCCTCGGTGGCGCTCGTGACAGGTATGCGTCCCACGGCCACATGGATATTCTCGCGGTAGAGGTAGAAATTCTCGGCCTCCACGTCGCGGAGCATGCCTATGTAGTCGTCGTTGGAATAGGAGGAGGTCTCGTTGTTGCCTTCGGGCGACTGCCATATGGGCAGCGGGTCGTAGCCCGCGTTGCGTATGTCGCCCTTGAGCTTGTTGTCGAAGGTGGGCTTGCCCATCAGCAGACAGAACTGGGTGCGGCCCTTGCTGCGGTCGTGCCACATCTTCAGCAGCTTGCGGAAGGCGCTGACATCCTTCTTGCCCCCAGAAAACTCGTTGTATATTTCCTGTGGTTCGAGCACCGTTACGGTCATGCCGTCATCCTTGATATGCATGTCGGCTATCATGTTGGCGGCATCGCGGTAATCATGCTGCGTGATTATCAGCATGTCGGGGGCTTCCATGCCGTGGAGGTCCTGATTGGCTACCTTACGGCCCCCCTTGGCTGCCGCCGTGACATCCCCGGGGTTGAACACCACATATTCGCGGTAGTCGTTATGGGGAGAGGCCAGCAGGGCCTTGTTGCCTTCGAGACGGTATTTCACGATCGAGGGGCGCCCGGGGTTGGTCACGTCCCATATCTGCGTGCCGGCGCTGCACCCCGTGATCTCCAGCACATCGTCGCTGCCGAACTTGCCTCGTATCAGCAGCTCCTTGTCGAGAACCATATCGCGCGTGTAGAATACCCGGATGTAGTCGAGACATGCCAGGTAGAGCACGCCGTTGTAATTATATTCTATGTTTAGGTCGAGGTCGTTGCCGCTCACGGGCACGGTGCGCGTCGACATGCCGAAGAGCCCGTAGTTGTTGTTGTTCGTGGAACTGAGGGAATCGCTGTATAGACGGGGAAGGGAGGTGCCGTTGGCTTTCAGACGGATAGCAGATCCGCCCCCAACCGTCTTGGCGGCGAAGCGCGTCTCTATGGTCACGTTGTCGTCGGTCTTGCCGGGGAGCTTGAACTTGAAGCTGCGGCTCTTTGTGGCGCGGAAGTCCTCGCCGACATATATCCTTCCCGACTCGCCGTAATGCTCGCGTTCATCCTCATGGAGCAGTGCGGCCTGAAAGGTGGTGATGCGGTTGCCGGTGCCCGCGCCGCTCATGTCGGTCTCGGGTACCGTCAGGCCTGTATCCCTGTCGCTCAGAAAATATACTATATCCTCGCTGTAGGCATGCTGCTGATGGGTGGGGGTGCTGTTGGCGCCGGTTAAATTCCATGTCACGTTGCCATGTGCATAGAAGGCTATACCCTTGTCGGTTTTCACGGAGGGTTGCAGGGTGAGGTCGTCGGCCATGTCGAGGGTGAGGCCTTCGGATACCGGAGCGCCGCCCGTGCCGTAGACACGTACCTTCGACGGGTCGCTGAAGCCCAGATTGCGGAGCACTGCGTCGGTGACGATGTGCATACCCTCCTCCGTGCAGGTCACCGTGGCCCAACGCCCTTCCGACAGCACAGAATGTTCTGCGTAATGTTTCAGCGGCAATGCCCTCAGCACCGCCGGATATAGCATTATCGCCGCCATGACAGCGACGAGCCTTATGATGGTCTTTGTATTGGCTGCTTGTTTCATCAGTATGGTTTGTCAATGGCGTTTTGTATGTCTGTCCTGACGGGAAGGCGCCATTTCTCCTATCACTAAACGATAAATGACAGGCGTTTATTTTGCTGTTTCGCGGAGATGGTTCTGCCAGGCTTCCCGGTCGCCGCCGAAAACGTTGAGGTCCACGTCGCCGATGATGCCGGGCACCTGTCCGCGGTGGTTGTACTGCCAGTAGGTGAAGGGTTCCGAGGCCGTGTCTTCGCTGAAGGAACATATCCATATCGGGAATCCGCGGAACGCAGGGTAGATGTACTTGCTGTAGCCGGCCTCGTTGGAGTAGAAGGTCACGCGGTATCCCTTCAGGTTGAGGTAATCGGTCATGTCCTGGAGGCGTGTCGTTATGGAGTCGAAGGGGATGCCGGAGGGGTTGCCGTGGTCTTCCACGTCGATGGCTATGCCTAACTCGAGAGGGCGTCCCCGCAGTGCCTTCAGCAGATTCTGGGCCTGGGAGGTGCCGTCGCTGTCGAAGCGGAAGAAGTGGTAGGCGCCCCTCTTCATGCCGGCATGGCCCGCCTTGAGGTAATTGAGGGCGAAGTTGGGGTCGCGGAAGTCGGTGCCCTCCGTGGCTTTCAGAAAGATGAATTCTATGCCAGCCGCGGCGGCGGCGTCAAGGTTCATCATGCCGTTGTGCGCCGACACATCGATGCCCCTGACGGGGAAGCGTGCCGGGTCCACGTATGGCGGCGAGGTGATGTATTTGTTCCAGGCAGTCATCGCGGCTATCGCCAGCAGCAGCGTCACGGCCAGAAACCATATCGCCACCCGTATGTCCTTGCGCGGGCGGCGTTTGAGCAGGTGGGGTTCGTCGGCATATTCGAGGAGCTGGGCGTCGCCGCCGCTGTCGCCATAGGCGCTGATATATATGCTGTCGCGGTCGGCGATGATACGGCGCAGACGGTTCACCTTCTCCGCGCCTACGCAGTTGGGAGTGGCAAAGCGGCCTGTCAGCCGTCCGTCGGCTACTTCGGGGCGTGTGGCCAGCACCCGCGACACCCCGTGCCGACGTGCCCACGGCAGTATCCATTCCTCAACGCTCGCCGAGTCGATAACCGTCTCCTCGCCACGCATGATGGCCATCTCCAGCGCCCCGCAACCCTGCTTCCGCATGTTTCGGTCCACAATATCGGCGAAGCTCTCCCCATAGGCCTTGAAATCGGCATACGGCATGCCGCCGAACATATGGCCGAAAAGTTTCTCCTTGGCTTTTGAATTGGTGATGAGTCCTAACTTCCAGGCCAGGATGTGGGGCAAGGTGCGCAGGATGGCGAGATGCGCGGCATGTCGCCCGAGGGCGTGGCGCGCAAACAGCAGCAGCGTGTCGCGACGTGTCAGCGTCCCGTCGAAGTCGAACACGCTTATGCGGCGCTTCACGTCCTCTCTCTCGTTTCCTTTGGATGTCACGGCTTTGCTATTGCTTTCTTATGCAAATTTAATACCATTGCCCAACTTTTCCAAGTCCATTTTTGAAATCTTGACATTTTTCACTATTTTTGTATCATAATGGACAAAGAACAACATAACGATATACCTACACAGCGAAAGACGGTTCTTGCCGGGATGTTCCGGGAGTGGTATCTGGAGTATGCCAGCTATGTGATCCTGGAGCGGGCGGTGCCGCATATCGAGGATGGTCTTAAGCCGGTGCAGCGGCGTATCCTCCATGCCATGCAGACCATCGACGACGGCCGCTTCAACAAGGTGGCCAACATCGTGGGCAACACCATGCAGTACCATCCCCATGGCGACGCCAGCATCGGCGACGCCCTCGTGCAGCTCGGCCAGAAGGACCTCCTCATCGACACCCAGGGTAACTGGGGCAACATCCTCACCGGCGACTCGGCCGCCGCACCTCGTTACATCGAGGCTCGCCTCTCCGAACTGGCCACGGAAGCCGCATTCTCCCCGAAAATCACCGAGTGGACCCTCAGTTATGACGGCCGTAAGAAAGAGCCTGTGACGCTCCCCATGAAATTCCCTCTTCTGCTCGCGCAGGGTGTGGAGGGTATCGCCGTGGGTCTCAGCTCCAAGATTCTGCCGCATAATTTCAACGAGATTATCGACGCGGCCATCGACGTGCTGCACGACAGACCCTTCCGGCTGCTGCCCGACTTCCAGACGGGCGGCCTCATGGATGCGTCGCGCTACAATGACGGCGCCCGAGGCGGCCAGGTCAAGGTCAGGGCCAAGATTGAGAAAATCGACCAGAAGACGCTCGTCATCACCGAGCTCCCTTACGGCAAGACAACCTCGACGCTCATCAGCTCCATACTCTCGGCCATGGAGAAAGGGAAGATCAAGGTGCGGAAGGTCGACGACAACACGGCGCGTGAGGCGCGTATCGTGGTGCATCTGCAACCCGGCGTCAGCAGCGACAAGACCATCGACGCCCTATATGCCTTCACCGACTGCGAGGTGTCGGTAAGTCCCAACTGCTGCGTGATCCGCGACAACCGTCCCGAGTTCCTGTCGGTCACGGAGCTGTTGCGCGATTCCGTGCACCGCACCCGCGACATCCTCCGCAAAGAGCTGGAGCTCAAGCTCTCCGAGACGCTTGAGCAGCAGATGGCCGCTTCCCTGGAGAAGATTTTCATCAGCGAGCGCATGTACAAGGACAAGGCTGTGGAGCAGGCCCTCGACATGGAGGCTGCGATAGCGCGTGTGGATGCGCTTATGGAGCCTTTCAAGCCCTCTTTCGTCAGAGAGATTCTGCGCGACGACCTCCTCCGTCTCTGGGAAATACGCATGGGAAGGATTCTGAAGTTCAACCTCGACAAGGCCGAGGAGAAAATTGCCCAGCTCGCTGCCGAAGCCGACAGGCTAAGGCATGATATAGAATTCATCGACGAGACCACGGAGCACTGGTACCTCCATATGAAGGAGAAGTATGGCGCCCGTTTCCCGCGACGCACCACCGTCCGCGGTTTCGACAGCATCGAGGCAGCGAAAGTCGCCGAGGCTAACCGCCGCCTCAATTATGACGCCGAAGGCGGTTTCGTCGGCACTGGCCTCAAGGAGGGCGAGTTCCTCTTCAACTGCTCAGACCTCGACGACATAATCATCTTCTACCGCGACGGCAAGTACAAGACTGTAAAGGTGGCCGACAAGCTTTATATCGGCAAGAAGGTGATACACATAGGCCTTTTCAAGAAGAACGACCGGCGCACCATCTATAACGTGATTTATCGCAACGGCAAGGGTGGCAACACATATATGAAGCGCTTCTTCGTTACGGGCCTTACCCGCGATAAGGAATATGACGTTACAAAGGGTTTGCCGGGAAGCCGCGTGGAATGGATCACGGCCAATCCCAACGGAGAGGCGGAGACCGTGAAGGTGTCGCTTGTCGACGAGCCGGTGGAGCCGGGCGGTCGTCGGCCAAGAAATACCGAGGTTATCGTCAATTTCGCCGACCTGCTCATCAAGGGTAAGGAGTCGCTGGGAAATCTGGTCACCAAATTCAAGGTGAAGTCCATCACCCTCGAGAAGAAGGGTACCAGCACGCTCGGGGGGCGCGAGGTATGGTTCGACCACGACGTGATCCGCCTCAACTATGACCGCCGCGGCGAGAGCCTCGGTATCTTCAAGGGCGACGACAAGGTGCTCATCATTCAGAAAAACGGCGAATATTTCACCTCCTCCTATTCCGACAGCAACCATTACGAAGACAATATCCTTCGCATAGAGAAATTCGACGCGGGGAAGGTATGGACACTTGTGCTTTATGATTCGGCGCTTGGCGCCCCCTACCTTAAGCGCTTCACATTCGAGGCCACGGCCAAGCCGCAGCGGTTTGTCGGCAGCGAGCCGGAAAGCCGCATCATCTTCCTCACCGACACTCCGGCGCCGCAGCTCATCATGCATTACGAGGATGCCGACCGCCCCGACACGATTGTCGATGCCTCTGACTTCATCGGCATCAAGAGCTTCAAGGCCAAAGGTAAGCGCCTCTCCCTATCGGCGATAGCCACCGTGGAAGAAATACCTCAGCCGGAAGCCGAAGCCGAAGCCGAGCCGGAAGCCGAAGAAGGAAAGAAGGCAGAAGGAGAGAAGGCAGAAGCGCAAGCCGAGCCGGCAGCAGAGCAAGCCGAGCCGGAGGCAGAAGAGAAAGCAGAAGCGCCGGAAGCAGAAGAAGAGCAAGCCGAGCCGGAGGCGGGAGCAGAGCAAGCTGAGCCGGAGGCGGGAGCCGAGCAAGCAGAGAAAGCGAAGCGGCAGCCTTCATTATTTGATTTCCTTGATGAAGAAGCTTAGGCTAATAGCAGCCCTGATTTTAACGGCTGCTTCCGCTGCCGTCACGGCGGCGGCCGTGTCAGCGGCGGAAGCCGCTGAAATCCAGCCAGCCGCCGCTGAAATCCAAGCGGAGGCCTCCGCCGCCTCAGAGCCGGAGGCCGCCAGGCCTATTACTTCCCTATATGGGCTGGAGGCCGGCGCCGCAAGCATAAATTGCAATTATCTCTCGCCGCTCCCTTATAACGGGCCGGCGGTGGCCTGGTATGGCGCCTGGGGCAAGGAGATGCGACAGGCCCCCGAAAAGCTCGTGATGGCCTTCCGCGCAGGTGTGGAATATTCCAAGGCCAAGAGCCCGGCGCGTAATGCCTCCATGTTGGCTCTTACCGCCCGCTTCGGCTGGGGACCTTCATGGCGCCACCGCCTCCCCGACGGCTGGGAGATAACCGCCGGCGCAGCCCTCGACATATACGGCGGCATCCTATGGCTACCCGTCAACGGCAACAACCCCGCGCAGGCTCTCGCTTACGCCGGCATCGACATCACCGCCGGCGTCTCCTGGAAAACCCGTTTCGGACGCCTCCCCGTCACTTTCGCCGACCGCGCGTGGCTCCCCTCCGCAGGTGCTTTCTTCATGCCCGGCTTCGGCGAATCGTATTATGAGATATACCTCGGCAACCGTCGCGGCCTCGCTCATTTCGGCTGGTGGGGCAACGCCTTCGGCATCGACAACCACCTCACCATGACCCTGCATTTCCGCAACCGTCGAAGCCTTGTGATCGGCTACCGCCTGGATGTCAGAAGCTTCAGGGCCAACAATCTTACCAACCAATATGTACGCAATGCGCTCAGTGTGGCTCTCCAGATCAATTAGCCCCCGACGGATGGGGCTGAGCCTCTCTTCACGGCTCGTGCTGCGGCTCCCCATGTGGCTGGGCTGCA
This sequence comes from uncultured Muribaculaceae bacterium, assembly GCA_910584525.1. Taxonomy (GTDB): domain Bacteria; phylum Bacteroidota; class Bacteroidia; order Bacteroidales; family Muribaculaceae; genus Lepagella. The sequence continues at coordinate 53,962 of CAJUAT010000001.1, forward strand.
TATGCCTTGTGGCGGCTCTGCTCGCCGGATGCACGGAGCCCATGACCTACCATGGCGACATTGCCGACCCATATGCCAATTACGACGCGCTATGCAAGACCGTCGGCGAACGCTACTGTTTCCTCCGCCAGAAGGGCATCGACTGGGATTCCCTCTCCCGCGCATACCGCGCCGATATTAAACCCGACATGTCGCGCATGGAGCTCTTCTATCTCATGAGCGACCTCCTCGACAACCTCCGCGACGGACATGTAAACCTCAACGCCCCCTTCGCCACAAGCTATTACAAGAAATGGTGGAGCGACTATCCCCAGGACTTCGACGAGCGCACCCTCCAGGAGTATTATCTCAAATTCGGTGGGCTGCAGAAGAGCGGCATGACATATGCCGTATTCGCCCCCGACACCATCGGCTATCTGCGCATACCCTCCTTCTCGGTGGCCATATCGCCGACAGTCCTGGATTACATCCTCGCCTACATGCACCGCACCAAAGGGCTTATAATAGATGTCCGCGACAATGGGGGAGGGTATCTAACCAATGTTCCGGAGCTTGCCGGCCGTTTTCTCGACCATAAGATTGTCGGTGGCTACATACGCCACAAGACGGGCCCGGGCCCCGACGATTTCAGCGAGCCTTTCGCCGTGGAATACGAGCCTGTGGATACCACCCTGCATATAGGCTACAAGGGGCGCCCCGTGCTGGTGCTCACCAACCGCAGCTGCTACTCGGCGGCCAATGATTTCGTGTCGGTGATGAAGGAGCTGCCGAATGTCAGGATAGTAGGGGCGCGCACCGGTGGTGGCGGCGGTCTCCCATTCAGCTCACAGCTCCCCATAGGCTGGAGCATCCGGTTCTCTTCATGTCCCGTCAACGACGCTCACGACCGCATCACCGAGTTTGGAATAGACCCCGACGTGGAAGTTCACTGCACTCCCCAGCAATTCGCCGACGGCATCGACAACATCCTCGACACTGCCTTCTCAATAATCCTCAAATAGAAAAAAGCCGCTCTCGCGAGTGGCTTTCTTCTAACTTAATGAACAAAATCTATCTTCTAACTGTCTATATAACAATCCGGCTCCCCGAATTGTTCTGACACCATCAAAAAATTTTTCTGCCCCCCCCGATAGGAACGCGCTCTTAGAATCACAGAACTGACCGAAACTGCACCGAGAGTTCTGATTCTGTTCTGTGATTCAGAAAAATTAAGTTACATGCCGGCATATTCGCGGACTGTGGGCGATTCCACATCCACACCATATTCGGCGGCGAATTTAAGGATGTTGCGTGCAAGCTCCGGTTTGAGCTCTTCGGGGCAATATCTGAAATAGGCCTCTGCGGCGCGAACATGGGCCGCGTCAGGCATCGGATATTCGCGGCGCCCGGGAAGTCCGAACACGTTATCCGGCAATTCTTTTCTCTCTTCGGTATCAAGTCTGTCGTTCATAGCATTAATGTTTTAGACTGGAGGGCAGACATACGGCCATCCAATAAAAAAACAACCGACTGAGGCCGATTGTTTGTCAATGAGGAGTATGTGAGAGGTATCAGGGGATTTCGAGATAACGGTGTGTCTGCAGCGAGAGGGTCCATCGCGGGTCGTCGAGGATACGTCGAACTGTACGCAGCCGGTTGTCGCGGAACTCCTGCTCATCGGGCACATAGCATGGCTGCAGATACATCAGTGTCGACTTCTGCCGCCATGGAGAGCTGAAATAAGGCTCAAGCTCCTGGCCGCAGTCCACAACCTTTATCTCGTCGGCCTTGCGCTCGCCGGGCTGCTGCCCGCAGCCCTCGGCAAGTCCCTCTTTCGGGCTTACCGTCACCCAGTCGATATTGGCCGGTACCGGTCGGCTGCCGTTGGTCTCTATGGCCACCTTCTTCCCCGTGGCCCGACGAAGAAGATGCACGAACTCCTCGTCAATCTGCAGCGTAGGCTCGCCCCCGGTAAGCACTACCCAGTCGGCCTTGTACAGATTCACGGCGCGTATCAGATCCTCGTCGCTCATCTGTATCCCGTCGCCATGGCGCGTGTCGCAGAAAGGACAATGCATGTTGCACCCAGAAAAACGGATGAACACCGACGGATAGCCGCTATGATGCCCTTCCCCCTGCAGCGAATAGAATATCTCGTTAACCCTCCTCATTCAAAATTCAAAATTCAACATTCCAAATTCTCATAGATTGCTTCGTTGCCTTCCGATTCCTGGACGGTGCAGCGGTAGCAGTGGGGAGTGTTGTCCACAATCCAGCGTGCCAGATTCTCGGCCGTGGGGTTGAAGTCCACAACATCATTGAGCACTTTATGGTCGAGAGCCTCGATGATGTTCTTTTTGATCTCCGTGAAGTCGGCTACCATCCCGTTGTGGTTAAGTTCTTTAGCGCGGCATTCCACGGTGATGATCCAGTTGTGGCCATGCAGCTGCGAGCACTTCGACTCATAATCGAGGCACAGGGAATGGGCGGCGCTCACTTCGATGCGTTTCTTTACGTAGTACATATCAGCAGTCGTAGATTGTAGGGTCGGGCACGCCGGCAGTTCTGAAGGCTTCGCGGCGCTCGGTGCAGGTGCCGCACTTGCCGCAATGGTGCACGCCACCCTTGTAACAGGAATACGTGTCGGCATAATCCACGCCGAGGCGTGCGCCACGGGCCACTATCGCACTCTTGTCGATGTCGGTATAAGGAGCCAGGATGTCGGTGCGGGTGTAGGTGCCCTCCTCCATGGCCTGCGACATGGCCTCCACAAAGGGACGCCGACAGTCGGGATAGATGGCATGGTCGCCGAAATGATTGGCTATGAGCACATGTTTCAGCCCGCGGCTCTCGGCAAGCCCGCAAGCCACCGACAGCATGATGCCGTTGCGGAAGGGTACCACAGTCGACTTCATGTTCTCGTCGTCATAGTTGCCTTCGGGGATGGCGTCGGCGCCCTCAAGCAACGACGAATTGAAATATTCGCCGATGAACTTCAGGGGTATCACCAGATGGGGAATTCCGAGCCGACGGCATTGCCGGCGTGCGCATTCTATCTCGGCGGCATTATGGTTGCTGCCATAATCGAAAGTCACGGCAAGGGCAATCCGCTCCCTGTACTCATGCATGAGCGTCACCGAATCGACGCCCCCGCTAACTACCATTATCGAATCCTGCATTTTTTTTATTTAAGGTCAGTAAGGTCTTTAAGGTCTTTAAGGTCGTTAAGGACTTTAAGGACCTTAAGGACCTTATTGACCTTATTGACCTTAAGTCAAGAGGGCTTTATCGCGGCGGCGGGCGGCGAGGTCGGCGTGAGCCGCGTCGGCGCGGTTGGCGAAGGGGTGGATGCTGATGCCGCCTCGCGGCATGAATCGTCCCTCAACCTCCAGATAGCGCGGCCGCATCAATGCCCACAGGTCGTCGAGGATGATGTTCACCACATCCTCGTGGAAGTCGCCATGGTTGCGGAACGAGAAGAGATAGAGCTTAAGACTCTTGCTCTCCACCATCTCCACATCCGGAATGTAGCGTATGAATATGTGGCCGAAGTCGGGCTGTCCCGTCTTGGGACAGAGAGTGGTGAACTCCGGGCAGTCGAGCCGCACGACATAGTCGCGGTCCTGATGCTTGTTGACGAAACTCTCCAGCAGTCGCGGGTCGTAATCGGTGGGATAGGCCACGCCCTGGTTGCCCAAGAGCGTTACCCCTTCAAGCTCCTTCTCGCTCCTCATAACACGTAGGTCTCTATCAGTTTCATTTTTTTGTCGGGAAGTATTGAGAGTCCTTTGGCGGAAGCCGACACGAGGATGGTGTCGCCCTGACGCACCTCCATCACCGTAGGTACATTGCTCACGGCATCTGGTCCGCAGTGAAGCGTGCCCGAACCTTCGGTGACTATCAGCACCACAAAGGAGTCAAGTTCGGCATAGTCACGCATTACCTCCTCGTCGACGGTCATCACATTGGTGGTGAAATAGGGGCAACGTACCACATTCACCGGTATGTCGGGGCGGTCGGCATACGTCAGCCGCGCCCCGTCGGTGTCGTTGAAGTTTATGGCCTTTTTTGCCAGCTCCGTGTGCAGCTGCCGTTCCTTGCCGTCGGGACCCTTGCGGTGATAGTCGTAGAGACGGTAAGTGGCGTCGCTGGTCTGCTGTATCTCGGCCACGAAAGCGCCGGAGCCTATGGAGTGGACACGCCCCGCAGGGATGAAGTACACATCCCCCGGCTTGATGTTCTCGTAGTTGAGAACCTTCTCTATGTCGCCGGTCTCTACCAGACGCTCATAGTCGGCGGGGTCCACGGGGGCCTTGAAGCCGTTGGCCAGCCGTGACCCGTGGTCCGCAGCCACCACATACCACATCTCCGTCTTGCCGTTGCACTCGCCAAGACTCTCGGCAAGCTTGTCGTCGGGATGAACCTGCACCGACAGGTCGGCCTTCGCGTCGATGAACTTGATGAGCAGCGGGAAACGGTTGCCGTACTTCCTGTAGTTGCGTTCACCCATGATAGCGGGTCCGAACTTGTCGAGGAGTTCGGGGAGGCTCATGCCATCCTCGGGACCGCCGCTGACTATCGACTCACTGCCTTCAACACCGCTGAGCTCCCAGGTCTCGCCGATGTTGTCGCCGGCCGACGACATCCCCTTGAAGGACGCTATGCGCTCGCCTCCCCAGATTGTCGTCTTGAATATCGGTGCAAATTTCCACATGTTATTTAGCGCTTTTCTTTGCTCTGGCGCGGGTCTTGACGGGAGCGGGTGCGGGAGTCTCCTCCACGCCGGAGAGCTGCGCGTCGATCATGATACGCCCGCAGTATTCGCAGACAATCACCTTCTTGTGCATCTTGATTTCGAGCTGGCGCTGCGGGGGGATACGGTTGAAGCATCCGCCGCAGGCGTCGCGCTGAACGGTCACGATACCAAGCCCGTTGCGTGCGTTCTTGCGTATACGCTTGAAAGCGGCAAGTGTATAGTCGTCGATCACATGTTCCAGGTCTTTGGCCTGCTTCATGATCGACTCCTCCTCGGCGCGTGTCTCCGATACAATCTCCTCAAGCTCCTTCTTCTTCGTGTCGAGGATATGGCAGTGGTCCTCAAGCTCCACCTTGTCGCGGGTCAGGGCTTCCTCCTCCATGTTGATCTTCTCCTTGGCGTCGCGGATCTTCTTCTCGTTGAGCTCTATCTCGAGAGTCTGGTATTCGCGCTCCTTCTCCAGAAAGGCATATTCACGATTGTTGCGCACATTGTTGATCTGCTCGTTGTAGCGGTCCACCTTCATGCGGCACTCGTCGATGGCGCCGTTGAGCTGGCGGATGCTGTCGCCGAGCATCGCTATCTCATCGTTATGTTTGGCGATGCGGAGCTTGTAACGCTCGATCTCGTCCTCGCAGTCCTTTACCTCGTTGGGTAGCTCCCCGCGCAACGTCTTGATCTTGTCAACCTCCGACAGCAACGTCTGTAGCTGGTAAAGCGCCTGTAACCGCTCTTCCACACTGTGCTCTTTCTCGCTTTTCTTTGTCTCTGTTGTCATATATATATAACGTATATAGCTGTTCTGTTTGTTTGGGTGGAATCTCACATGAATTTCACCGGGTTCGACTCCGACTCGGGGAAGTATACCACCATGTCGGGGAACGACTCGCGGATTATGCGGCTGAAGATACGCTCCGAGCATAATTCCGACTCGAAATGTCCTATGTCGCAGAGGAGTATGCGGTTGCCGTTGCCGGTGAAGTCGTGGTATTTGATGTCGCCGGTTATGAAAATATCGGCGCCGGCGTCAATGGCATTGTCGATGAATGAGGCACCGGAGCCGCCGCAGAGGGCCACGCGCTTCACCACCAGCGAGTTGCGTCCCTGGCTGTAGCGCACGCACTTCACGTTGAATTTCTCCTTGATTTTGCGGAGGAACTCGAGTTTGGGTAGCGGCGTTATGTCGCCGATCACGCCGAGGCCTGTCATGGCATCGGGTGCCGTGGGCACCAGCGGGCGCGCATTGGCCACGCCCAACATTGATGCCATCTCGTAGCTCACGCCGGCGAATGCCGAGTCAAGGTTGGTATGCGCCGAGTATACGGCAATGCCGTCGCGCAGTGCCCCGAGCACCAGCCGCTGCGTCTCGTCGGCACCCGTCAGACTCTTCAATCCCCTGAAAATCAGCGGATGATGGCTCACAACCATCGAGCAGTGACGCCGCTTGGCCTCCGCAAGTATATCCTCGGTGACATCGAGGCACAGCAGCACCGCCGACACCTCTGCCTCGGGGTCGCCTACCTGCAGCCCCGCATTGTCGTAGCTCTCCTGCAGCTGCAGCGACGCGAAGGCCTCTATGGCCGCGCTTATTTCTCTGACTTTGGGCATAGTTCAAGCTGGAGCTCGTCGAGTTGTGCCGGGTCTATCGGGCTGGGGCTTTCGTTCATCACGTCGCGGCCCGAGTTGTTCTTCGGGAAGGCTATCACGTCGCGTATCGAGTCGAGGCCGGCAAGTATCGACACGAATCTGTCGAAGCCGAGGGCGAGGCCCCCGTGAGGCGGTGCACCATATTTGAAGGCGTTCATCAGGAAGCCGAACTGCTCTCTGGCCCTCTCGGGCGTAAAGCCCAACAGCTCGAACATCGTGTCCTGGAGCTTGGCGTCGTGGATTCGTATCGAGCCGCCGCCCAGCTCGGTGCCATTCACTACTATGTCGTAGGCCGTGGCGCGTACCTTACCCGTGTCGCTGTGAAGCAGCGGTATGTCTTCGGGGTTGGGGCTCGTGAAGGGATGATGCATGGCATAGTAGCGCTGCGTCTCCTCGTCCCATTCGAAGAGGGGGAAGTCGATCACCCAGAGGGGAGCGAACACGTTTTTGTCGCGGATGCCGAGGCGGTTGCCCATTTCGAGGCGCAGCTCGCAGAGCTGTTTGCGCGTCTTCATGGCATCGCCGGCCATCACGAGCAGAAGGTCGCCCTCCTTGGCACCGGCACGCTCGCCCCACGCCTTCAGGTCGTCGTCGCTGTAGAACTTGCCCACGGAGCTCTTAACCTTACCGTCGGCTTCATATTTCACCCACATGAGGCCGGAGGCTCCCACCTGCGGACGCTTCACGAAATCTATCAGCTCGTCGGTCTGCTTGCGGCTGTAGCCGGCGCAGCCCGGAACTGCTATGCCCACTACCAGCTCCGATCCGTCGGCTACCGGGAAGCCATGTCCCTTGGCAAGGTCGGTAAGGTCGTTGAACTCCATTCCGAAACGCAGGTCGGGCTTGTCGCTGCCATATTTCTCCATGGCATCCTGCCATGTCATCCGCGGGAAGGGCTCTGTGAAGTCGATACCCTTGACATATTTGAAGATATGTTTCACGAGACCTTCGAACATGTCGATCACGTCTTCCTGCTCCACAAACGACATCTCGCAGTCAATCTGAGTGAACTCGGGCTGACGGTCGGCGCGGAGGTCTTCGTCGCGGAAACATTTGGCGATCTGGAAGTAGCGGTCGTAGCCCGACACCATGAGGAGCTGCTTGAAGAGCTGAGGGCTCTGGGGGAGGGCATAGAACTCGCCGGGGTTCATGCGGGAGGGTACTATGAAGTCGCGTGCACCCTCGGGGGTTGACTTCACGAGGATAGGCGTCTCGATCTCGAGGAAGCCGTTTGCGTCGAGGTAACGGCGTATTTCGAAGGCCATGCGGTGGCGCAGCTCAAGGTTGCGGCGCAGGTTGGGACGTCGAAGGTCCATATAGCGGTATTTCATACGGAGGTCGTCGCCGCCGTCGGTGTCTTCCTCGATGGTGAAGGGGGGTATCTCGCTGCGGTTCAGAATCTTAAGGCTGTCGGCTATCACCTCGATGTCGCCGGTGGGCAGCTTGGGATTCTTCGACTGTCGCTCGGCAACGGTGCCGTGTACCTGTATCACATATTCACGTCCCAGATGTGAGGCATCCGAGGCCAGCTCCGCATTGTTGTCGTCGCTGAAAACTATCTGCGTAATGCCATAACGGTCGCGGAGGTCAATGAATGTCATGCCTCCCATCTTGCGTACCCGCTGCACCCAGCCTGCCAATGTGACGCTCTTGCCAGCGTCGCCGGTCCGCAGCTCTCCGCATGTCGTATCTCTATACATGTTTCGAAATATATTTCTGTCGCGCTCTGCTTTGCGCCGCGCTCTGCTTATCGCAATAACGCGCAAAGTTAGTAAATTTCGGCGACAATCGCAAGATTTTCCCGACAGGAGAAGTTTATTTTTTGACGGGAGAATTTTATTTTTTGACAGGAGAACAGGAGAACAGGAGAGTCCGGTACCAGCAAAAAAGCCGCAGACGGGAGTCTGCGGCTTTCGTATGGGAGTCAGGGGGGTTGATCAGAACATCACTTTCTGTGACTTCTTGCCCTGTACGCGGATGAAGATACCGTTGGAGGGGTTCTCGACGCGTACGCCCTGAAGGTTGTAGTAGTATACGGGAGCGTCGGCCTCGTTGTCGATGATAGTCTCGACAGCCGTGGAGAGGTCGTAATATACCGTGGCGGAAAGAATGCTTACGGTACCACCGCTGTTAGCCTGGCCGTTGAATACAACTTCGCGAACCTCCTGGTCTTCGGGTGCTACCCATGTCATGACGCCATTGCCGTCCTCACCCTTGGCGGTGGTTGCGGAGGTATTCACAGGATAGACGGTACCTTTGACTTTAATCTCAATCTTATTGATTTTGTGTCTGTTGTCAACGGCTACAGTGTAAGCGCTGGGGTTCGTCTTGTTTTTTGCAAGCTTGAAGATGCGGAATGTGGTGGAAGCTGCATTATCTTTTCCGCGATAGAGACGGCAGGGGGTACCTGCTTCGTTCTGGGTACCGGTGAATGTTACTTCGCCGGCCTTGAAGGCCACGTCATTGACAGCTACGAGTTCATTACCGGTTTTGCCGTCAGCTGTCCATGTGTAATCAGCGGCATTGGGGGTATAGGTCTTATAGTCGCCATAGACGATAGTAGCTTTGTTGGGCTGAGGAACAACTTCCTTCTCAGTGAGAGTGAGCTTCATGTTCTTGAGGTCAAGAACGAAGGTGAAGGTCTTGTCGGCAGCAACTTTGAAAGAGTTTTCGCCGGCGGCAACGTCGCAAGTAGCTACTTTGTCGGTGAAGACGGGTTTGAAGTCCTTCGAAGCGGCACCGTAACGGGCACCCATCTTGCTCCATTCGGTATCGGCGGCGGAAGCGCCAAGTTTCTCGGCAAAGCCGAAGTAGCCATAGCCGGAGAGCATTTCATTGCCAATGAGAGCCTCGCCGGTGAACACGCCCTCTTCGGTAGAGGTCATGGCGATACCATTGTTGGGAGCAAAACCGCCTTCGTTGACATTACCGATGATGTACATCGTTTCGGGATATTTTGCACCACCTGCCTCTGTCATGCTGACTGAGCCTGTGCCAAGGTTGAATTCGATGACATACGACTTGCCTTGCTCGCATACATAGCTGGGGTTAGTGCTTCCTCCTACAGCTACAGTGATGTTTTTGCCTACTTCGAGAGTCTGGGCACCGGCTCCGCCTAACCATGCGGTCTGTTGGCCATTGGTGTTCTTCCTGATGCCGAAGGAACCCTCAAGCACAGTGGGGGTGAATGCATCTGTAGTCCATACGTCCTTTGATGTCTCTTTCATATCAATGCTGCTCCATCCAGCGTTGAGGAACTGGCCATGTACCGCATAGGTGACCACATCCTCACCAGCCTGGCCTGTTGCCTTGAGGGTTTTTGTGGCGAGATTGAATGTTACAGTGACATTCTGCCAGTTGCCTACAGGAGTCATATCACCGCTGGTTGCGCTTGTGACCAATGTATACTCCTTGTCCATTTCAATTTCTCCGGCTGATGCCAATCCGAAGTTGCAGGTTGCAGTCCAGTTTTTGTCGGAAATCTTGAAGTTCCCATTGAGCTTATCAAGTTTCAAGGTGTAGACACCATTGTTTTCCGTAAACTTGTTGGCAGCTGTGCAGTTGTTGGCTTCCCATCCGAATTGTGCACCGCGAATGTACAACTCAGGATTGGCGGCATTGGCCATTCCCGTACTCAGCAGCGTTGCAGCTGCCAATGCGAGTAATCCTTTTTTCATCTCGTTTTTTTTGATTTTTTTATGGTTAATTATTCAGTATCTGTTTGTAAGGAGGTGCCCCCGGTATTACAGAGGCATCTCCTGTCGTATCAGTAGATTCTTACTTTCCGGGCTTTCTTGCCCTGCACGCGGATGAAGATTCCGTTGGCGGGATTCTCCACGCGGACGCCCTGGAGGTTGAACCATACGGGAGCGGCGTCGGTGTCGTCGTCAACGAGTTCCACGCCGGTGGGAGTGGTTACGGTCAGGGTCATGGCCTTCGGGTCGAAGATGAACTTGTATTTGCCGGGAGCAACGTTCCAGCTGTAGGCCGAGGAGGCGTTGACGCCGGCGGTAAACTTCTGGACGCTCATGGGCTTGTCGAGAGTGGTGGCGGCATCCTTCTCGGCGGCACCGTAGCGGTCGGTGCTGTTGATGCCGGGGGTGGTGTCGTCGCCGTCCCAGTCGCTGGCGTTGTTGGTGACGATGCTGTAATAGCCCAGTCCCTTGCCGCCGTCGGTAATCTCCTTCTCAACGGTGAATTTGCCGTTTTCGGGCATCATCTTCACCTGTGAGCCGGCCACCCATGCAGGGTTGGTGGCGTCGAAATGGCCGAGCAGGTAGTAGTCGCCCTGGGGCTGCGGGTCGTCACCGCCACCTTCGCTGTATACGCCGAGGTCTTCGGTGGGAGAGTAGAGGTGGTTGTTGACAGCCGTGAAGTCTTTCGTCTTTGTGGCGTCGCCGTCACCGGCGTTGAAGAGGATGTCCGTGGTGCCGGCCGGACAGGTGTACTTCCATACGTTGTCCTTATGCTTTGTCATGGCTACACCAGGCCAGTTGCTCTCTGTGCTGCCCCAGTAATGGATGTGGGGTGTTGCCCAGCTCTTGTCGTTGCGGAAATAGATGGTCACGGTCTTTGTGGGGTCAATCACTGGGCCGCCCTGGGTGGTGGTCCATATCTCATAGCCGTTGCCCGATGCTTTCTTGGTATAATTGCTGCCGGCGGTCTTGGAGCTGTTGCCGAGCTTTATCCAGAGCTTGCCTTTGGAGCCGGTGACTTCGGCCACATAGCAGTTGCCGTTGACTTCGAGCACCTTGACGGGAGAGTTGTTGTGGATACCGGCGCCGTTGCGGGCGTCAATCATGGCCTGTATCTGGCTCTTGTACTGGGTGTAGTGAGGCCAGAACACGCAGGGGGTACCGGGGCAGGAGAGCATGAAGGCGTTGGCCTGGAGCACGTCGCCGGTCATCTTCGAGCCGTCGCGGTAGGTGTCGTGGTTGTCAAGGAATGTCACGGCATACTGTGAATAGCCGAAGTGAATCATTCCGGCGGGCTGGTCGGTGGTGCCGTTGGCTTTCCATACAAGCTCGGTGTAGTTGTGGGCGCCCCCGTTGAAACATTTGTTCACCGCATATTTGAAGGGGAAGTCGAAGGCTGCCGACTCCTTGCCGGTTCCGTCGATCCATCCTTTCACGGCGTCATAGCTGCCGTCCCAGTATTCGCCAACGGAGTATTTCACGTTGTTGGCCTGGTTATACATCTTGTTGTACTGGGCGGCATACCCTTTGACGAAGTCATAGCGCACGCCGGCATATCCGAAGTCGGTAAGCAGACACTTTATATAGTCCTTGCAGTTGGCCTGCACGTTGGCATTGGTATGGTCGAGGTCGCGGGCGCCGTCCCAGTTCTCGCCGGTGTCGGCGTTGCCTGTGGGCTTGGCCTGCCCTGAGGCATTTCTTACCTCGTCGCCGGAGCATATCCCTTCCGGACCTATCTGGTAGGTCTTGCCGTTCCATGTCTCCACTGGGAAATCTGTCCAGTTGCTCTTGCCGTTGCGGTGGTTGATGATCACGTCGGCAATCATACCGGTGCCCTTCTCCTTGAAGGTCTTGATCATGGTGCGCAGTTCGGCTTCCGTACCGAAAGGAGTGTTATGGTTGGTGAACCAGTAGACAGGATGATAACCCATGCCGCCTTCCGATTTCGCGGAGTTAGGTATCCAGATGAGTTTGAAATACTTGGAAAGTTCATCGGACTGGCTGGTGAGCTGCGACCAGCTTGTGGCCTTGTAGGAGTCCCAATAGAAACCCTGAAGCATCACGCCCTCATAGTTTGCCGGCCATCCTGATGCTTTTAAGCCAAACGCGCCCATTAGGACGCATGAAAGAGCAAGGATAAGCTTTTTCATGTCAGAAATTAGAGTTTTTTGGTTGTTTAGTTGTTTTAAAGGTTGCTATCTGAAATGCTGTTAGAGTTGATCTATGATGCCGTGCCATAGTGCCGACAATCATTAGATGGCGGTTAACGGAGTTATCAGGTAAACAATTTGAGCGGTAAACGGGATTCGAACCCGCGACCCTCAGCTTGGGAAGCTGATGCTCTACCAACTGAGCTATTACCGCAAGTCGCTGCAAAGTTATAAAAAATTCCGAACATACGAAAAAAGAACTTAATTTTTCTTTTTCGACGGGAGAAAATTTTTATTTTTTGACGGAAGAAGGGGAGAACAGGAGAGACGGTACTCCCGTTCTCCCGTCAAAAAATATTGGTTCTTCTGTCGAAAAATATTAGTGCTTCTGTCGAAAAAATAGGTTATTTGGTCGGTTAGAGGAGGGATTGGTATACGGCCATGTGGGCGTCGGCGGTGTGCTGCCAGGAGAAAAGGCGGGAGCGTTGGCGTCCACGGGCGATGAGGCTGTCTCGGTAGGCGGTGTCGTCGAGGATACCCGACATGGTTGTGGCAATGCTGTCGATGCTCTCCGGCTCGAAATAGGCGCCGGCATCCCCGGCAATCTCCGGGAAACAGCTCGCATCGGCAAGTGCTACCGGACACCCGTTGACCATAGCCTCCAGTATAGGCATGCCGAATCCCTCGTACAGCGACGGGAATACAAACATCTCGGCATCGCGGTAAAGCCTGTTGAGGGTCTCTTCGGGAGCCTCTACAACTTCCATCCTCTCCTCGATTCCCAGCTTGCGGAAGAATTCCCGCTCCTCGGCAGAGAAGCCATAGCGTGTGCACACCACCTTCAGCCCGGGATACTTAGGGGCCATTAGGGCGAAAGCTTCGGCAAACCGCCTGAAATTCTTGAACATGTGGCGCATACCCACAAAAAGGATATATGGATACTCGCATACTCGATCGGCTGTGGCGTAATAAGGGGCGTCTATGCCATGATGTATTACCGTCACCTTTGCCGGGTCCACAAAGCTGAAATATTCCAGCAGATCCTTTCGCGTATTCTCGCTGACGGCCACGACATGATCGGCACGTCGCAGCGACCTGGTCTGCAGCCGTATCATACGCTCGTTTCTGTTGAACCCCGTGAGAAAATTCACGTCGTGATACGTCGTCACCATCGGCTTCCGCAGGAAAGTGTCGGAATAATAATGGAAGTTGGTCTGGTGGAACACATCGAAATCATTTCTGACGATATCCACGATGCTTACCGGCATCCCCAGGTAATTGAGAATCCTTCCTTTGCCGGGGAAGTCGCGCTTAATTGGGAAGGGATGTGTGCGAGCCAGGCCGAACTCCTCGAGATAATGATTGTCGGAGAAGGCGTTGGAGATCTTCCAGCTGCCGGCGGGCATCCGCCGTATCACCTCCGCGAAGTATTTCGACACGCCGCCATATCTCTGCTGCGCGAATATCTGATGGTCAAAAAGCACTTTCATAGCGGTAGCGTTATCAGTTCTTTCTGTCGGCCTGTTTCAATGCCTTGCGGGCCTGCGATGCCGATGTCTTGTACGACACCTTGTCCCAGAGAATGTTCTGATACTGGGCTCCCGGCGCAGAACCGGTGGCATATACCTTCATCACTACCAGTAGCGCTATCGCATACTTCATCAACTTGCGATACTTATAGCGCAGCGACAGAACTTTGGGATAGAGTATCCAGTAGGAATAGATGAACAGGTAGGGTATACGGTCCACAAACACCTCCACTTCATAGAAGATGGTGATTGAGATATAATAGAAGAAATAGGAATTGTAGAAGAAATTGTTTCGCTTGTCGGCCTTGACAAGTTTGCCGCGCAGGAGCGTGAAGAGCACTATGGCGAAGAGTCGTTCCAGATAGCCGAACGACAGACCGTATTCCTGTTTTTTCGCCACATAACCCGAAATCTTCTCATACATCTCCAGGTTCTGTATGAAGGGTATGTATGAGATCACGTTGCTCACGATATGAATCTGGGCCAGGAAAATGAGGTTGCTCACAATAACCATGGTCCATATGAAATAATTGTTGAGCTTCAGGTTGAATATGAAATATAGCGGCAGATAGAGTATTGACGAGTTGTGGAACATTATGCCGAGAAGATTCAACAGCATGTAAGGCCAAATCTTCCTGTCGAGGAGGAAAGGCACCGACAGGAGGAAGCAGTCGAGGCCCTTGACGTTGCGGTAGAGATTGAACTCAATGAGCAGGCCGTTGAATGCGAAGAAGAATATCAGGGCGAGAATTACCGACGGTGAATATTTCCTGAAGAACCAGAAGAGTACCACCATGTCGATGAGGGTGTTGATGAACACCCAGCCGTAATAATCGAAACCGAGGGTCTTGATGAAAGAGGAATAAATGAAGAATGCCGGTTCCACGGCATACATTCCCGTAAAGTTGTTGAAGAATGTATCTAACGTGGGGAGGTGGTTATACCGCGGATAATAAAGTATGAAGTCCGACATGATATGCCCGCGCAGCCCTATGAACACCAGAATGAGCAGAAAAGCCGCCCATATGGCATATTTCGGCTTCACATACTTGATTTTCCTCTGCTCACTCCGATAGAGGATGAACAGCAGGAAGAGTACTATGAGATAAGGCAGGGAGTTCATTTAAGCATATTCGTATTACGATACTTCAACGAAGCCTTGAATCCTTCGCGAAGTCCTTTCAGTTCGGCTTTCCAGAGAGGCTTCTCCATAGTCCATCGGTGCAGGAGGGAGAATGTCAGCGTCCGGTAGAGAAGCATGGTGAGGAAAACCGGCATGTTCCTGTTTTTCTTTATGAAATAGAGCTGATTGCGGGCCAGATAGTAGTGCTTGAAGGGGCTTCCCTTGCCGGTGCACACACTTTCGTTATGAAGCAACATCGTGGCCGGGGTGTATACTATTTTCGCCCCGCTTTTCCATGCACGGTACATGAAGTCGGTATCGTCGTAATATACGAAATACCACTCATCCATAATTCCGATTTTGCGGAATAGGGAAGTCTTGATCATAGCGAAGCAGGTGGGAGTATACCTTATCACCTTTTCCTCTTCACACTGGCCGCGGTCTATTTCATCGCGGCCATAGTGAAGTGTACAGGTATCGAGCATAGTATAATCGCCGCCTGCCGCCCATATGCGGTTGCTCTCCGCGTAATAGTTGATCTTAGGGCATAGAATGTCAATGTCGGAGCCAGTCATCTTGTCGACCATAATCCGCAGCGTGTCCGGGTCGTTGAGCACCACATCGTTGTTCGACAGCAGAATAAGTTCGCAGCCATCATTCATGGCAGCCTCTATGCCCAGGTTGTTACCCTTGGCTACGCCCCAGTTCTCCGGCTGAGGCATCGTCACGCATGGGAATGATACCTGTCTCGACAATCTTTCAGCCTCCCGCAGCGAGCCGTCGGGCGATGCATTGTCTATCACATACAGTGTGAAATCCCTGAAAGTCTGTCGGTCAAGACTCTCAAAAAATTCTTTCAGCACCTTCTCGCTGTTATACAGCACGGTTACTATTCCCAGCTTCGGCATGCCAATCAATTATTATTTTTTAGGATTTTGTCAATCTTTGTGGTGTCGCCGTAAACGCATGGGGAGTCGTAAGGGCGGTCGGGGAATGCGCCATATTCCAGCTTGATGCCGAGGCCGCGTTCCTTGATGAAAGCCTCTACACGGTCGGCAAGGCTTACCGGCTTGCCCGTGCAGCAGTTGATGACGCCGGCCACTTCCGTCTGGGTGATGGCGGCGGCTATCAACTCGGCAAGGTCTTCAAGCTCTATGAAGTCGTATTTGTTCTTGCCCGACGTGAAGGGGAAGGTTTTCTTTCCCTCTTCGTCAGCTTTTATCAGTTTGCTGAATATTGAATTGCTCTGCTTGTCATCGCCGAGTATGTAGTATCCCCTTAGCCATTGGAGCACCACGTCATGCTGGGCGCAGTAGAGGGTCATGGCTCTTCTGAGGGCATCCTTGGCGACGCCGTAGAGCGACAGAGGATTGCAAGGAGTGTTCTCGTCGATGGCCCCTTCCCAATATCCTACCTCATGCATGGAACCCATCACGGCAAGATGCCGGAGACCTCCGTCAATCAACGCTTTAAGGAAGAGGAAATGCGACGACAGGTCGCCCATCTGGCTGTCGGCATTATGTACGAATCCATTGCGCCATGCCATATGCAGACATACATCGGGCGAACCGAGCTTAATGTATAATTTCGGGTCGATGGAGCCGAACAGATCCATGTCGATACGAGTGGCACGCGGGTCAACCCTGTCGGTGTTGAGGTCGCACGCTATCACTTCATGGTCCTTTGCCAACAGAGCCTCTATCACATGACGCCCTATATATCCATTAGCTCCTGTTATCAGTATTTTCATTTTCTTTTCAATCATTTAAATGTACCGTCCGGGTTCGTTTTCCGCCAACATCCGGCTTCGAAGTCATATCTTTTTATAATCTTTGCCGGAATACCGACAGCTACACAAAAGTCAGGGATTTCTTTGGTGACCACTGCATTTGCACCAATAACACAGTGTTTGCCTATCGAGGCTCCGACAACCGCCACGCCTACACCCAGCCATGATCCTTCCCCTATACGAACTTCATCTCCATTTTGCACTATTGGTTGACGGACAATCGGGATATTTGGATTTTCATATCCATGAAGATTATCGGAAATATATACTCTGTCGGCTGTAAGCACATCTTTCTCGAGAATTATGCGTTTGGTAGCATATATCTCATTGAAATTCCCTATGACGCAGCCATCCTGAATTTCCAGATAAGCCTCCTTTTCTCCTGTCAGAGGCCTTGCTTCAAGCCATGTCTTATATTGTATATAAACATTGTCGCCTATGAAGATATTTTCTCCTTCAATTCTTAAAGGTTTTACAATTATTGATTTCCCGAAATGAGAAAGACGTGACTTCCAATAAATCCTATTGAAAACCACTTTAATTCCTCCGAAATATCGGGAACATATATTATGTATGACCGTGCTAATCTTCATAGTCGTTCAATAAGAAACCAACATTGCCGACCTTGAAAGTGTTCAGGTTTTCTGCGAGCCATTCTGGAGATTTCGTCCACCATTCTGATTTCAGCAATGCTTCTATCGTCTCGGGGGAGTGGCGGTATCTGATGATTTTCGCCGGCACGCCGGCCACTATGGCATACGGGGGCACATCTTTGGTGACCACCGCCCCCGAGCCTACCACCGCCCCGGTACCGATTGTCACTCCATCCATAATCATGGCATGACTCCCTATCCATACATCGTGGCCTATCACCGTGGAGTATTCGGTCTCTCCGACAGGCTTTTTGAAGGGGTCATACACGGGGGCATCTTTGTCGCCGAAAAGATTCCAGCCAAGCTGCCCTTTAGTATCGTAGAAGAAGGCGGGATGTGTGGAAATGCATCCCAACGGGTGATGCCCGAAACCGGTATACACATTGTCGGCTATCGAGCAATAATTCCCTATCCTGCTCCCTATGATGCGCGACTTATGGTTGATGTATGAGCCGCGGCCAATCTTGCTGTGGTGTATCGCGCAGCCGTCAGCCACCATGTTGCTTCCTTCGAACTCCACATCCACAAGAGTGATGTCGGTACCGTCGAAGCGGCACTTGTTACGGTGTCTCCAAAGACTTTTCAGACGGCGCAGATAACGCACCGGCGTATATAGCATGGCTTTAATCATGACACACTTGCCTTTAGTTTACGGATATCTCTCCTGTATTGCAAATAGAGGAAGAAGCAGGGGATAAGGAGCACTGTTGCCAGAGAGAAAGCCACGCCTGGAAGACCCATCAGACGGGCGAACCAAATGCAAGTGGGGATGAACAGGACCGCCGCCGCGCACATGCTGTAAAGAGCCATCCTTAGATGTCCCACACCATTGCACCATGTGCTGAAGAGGTTGCTCCAGATATATACGATATTGAAAACCGCCAGCGATATGCTCAGGGCGTATGAAATCTCGACACTGGGTCCCACCCATATCCGATATATGAATTTTGAGACGCATACCATTACGATTATCACCGCCACGCTCAGCGCGAATACCTTCAGGGCCTTACGCATGCTTGCCTCAAGCCATGGGATATCGCGCTTCACATAAGCATCTGTGATGGCGCTCCATAACGGATTAACCATAAGCATGAACACCGTGTATACCAAGCTGAAATATTTATATGCTATGCTGTAAGGGGTCACCTCCGCTGGCGAGAATATATTGGAAATCAGTATATTGGAGGTGAAAAAGAGAAGCAGACAGGCCACCTGCAGGATGAAGAACTTTACGCCCAGTCCTGCCAGCGGCCGCATGAACTCTTTTCTTACATGCCTCAGACCCGGCTTTATCTCCCGGTGTCTGTGGAGGAATGTATAGGGATATGCCAGCACGTACACTATTATTGGCGACACGGAGAAAGCCAGAGCCACATTCATAAGGCTCGGAGCGGTGAATTTCGTAAGCAGCCATATCCATATAAGCGACAGCAGCGAGCCGAGACATACAAGCAGATCGTTCATGAACGTCTCCTGATATGACAGATATATGAGGCCCACGGTGCGGATGGTGAAATTAACCGATATGCACAGTAGCACCACATTGATGATGGTGTTGAGATTGGCTATGGGTCTGTCGATGTTCAATAGATGGTTCCAGTCGACAAAGCAGTTCATAATCATTCCCGCCAGACAAATCAGCACCGAGATGGCGGTAAGGATAGCCATGGTGGTGCTCACATAAGCTTTCCCGTTGGTAAAATCCTTGAGCGAAACGCATTCGGCGAGCTTGTTTCTGAGGCCGTTGCCCAGCCCTATGTCCATTACGTTGATCCATGTCAGCACCGAATTGATGGTGATCCATACGCCATATTCATAGCTGTTGAGATAGCCGAGCGTGAGAGGAACAAGCAACAGAGAAATCAGCACGCTGAAACCCTTGAGCATAATGGAATAAATCACATTTCTATTCATCTTCCTTGTCCGTTCATCGGAGTTGAACCAGAAATGCGACAACTTATTCTTTATTTTGCTCATTATCTGCAAATTATCCAATTAATTGAAAAGCAATATTGAATTCAATTGTGTCTTAGACAGTGATTCTTATTTATCGCCATAATGGCCTTTAAGGGATATCACATATACAATCACTTTCGCATCCTCAATACTGTAAATCAGTCTCTCTCCTTTGGAAATTTTTCTGCTCCATAGTCCCGTCAAATCCCCCTTGAGTTGTTCTACCTGGCCTGTCCCTGTTGTGGGATGTTGACGTAACTCCTCTAACAAATCGCCTATTTTCTTAAGCGTTTTCTTCTGGCCCGACTTATGCCATTCTTTCAAATGACGTTCGGCTTCCGGAGTCATGACTATAGTATAGGTCATAATCCCAGCATGTCTCTTATTTCATCCATGGAGCAGGCTCTCCCTTTGCCTGCACGCATCTCTGACATACCACGATGTACCGATTCCATGTTTTGAGGATTGTCAAACCATGAATCGCCTGACGGTGATGGGTTTTCACTTACCTTTATATTTACTGAGTCTGCTTTGGCTATGAGGATTGTCTCTATGAATTTTTTAAGACTCTTGCCTTGAGCAACTGCCATGATGGAGAGTTTCTGAAGTGTTTCTGCAGGTAAATCTATGTTTTTGCGTTTGATGTTTAATGACGTTGCCATAATCTTTCTCTTTTGAACTGCAAAGATATATAATATATATAATATATACAAATCACATGGAACTTTCGCATTAAGGTTCCGTTGCCTTATTGCCGGTTTTCCCGTTTGTAGAATCTGGAGATGAGGTGTTGCGGAATGAAGAAGTATGAGAGGGAGGCGAACAGCGAGGGTATGTCGAAGAGGGCATGGCTCCAGCTGAAATTTTTAGAGCGTGCTTTCCATATATGGGTTAGCTGTGACTTGCCTCGTTTGGCACCGAGGTCGCCCACAACACGGTAATTCACCAGCGGTTCCGGCAGATTCTCGAAACGTGCGCCATGGTTGCGTAGACGGAGCCACAGCTCCAGGTCTTCAGCCTTGTGGAAGCTCTCGTCGTAACGGAAGTCGGGGAGCCGACGACGGCGTATCATGACTGTGGGATGCGCCACCGGACAACGGAATATCCAGTAGAACGAGAATCTGAATCCTTTGACGGGGTAACGGCGCTGGCTCATGATTTTGCCATTCTCGTTCATGAGGTTGAGGAAACCGCCGGTGATGTCGATATCGGGATGAGAGCGAAGGAAATCGAGTTGTTTCTCGAAGCGGTCGGGTTCCGACCTGTCGTCGCCGTCCATGCGGGCAATAAGCTCACCGCGGGCCTGCCGGAGGCCTTCGTTGAGTGCAGGCACAAAGCCCATTTTCTCGCCTTTGCGGATTACCCTCACGCGCGTGTCTTCCTGTGCAAGGGCATCAATCTCACGGCGTGTCTCAGCAGATGTGCTGTCGTCGAGAATCAGTAGCTCGAAATTGCGGTAGGTCTGGGCAAGTATGCTTCCCACGGCCTCTCTTACAAAGGCCGGCGGCTCATTGAAGGTGGCCATGATGACCGATATCAACGGGTTCTTGCTCTCGGTGCCCTTTTCCATGTGCCTCAACAGTTTTTTCCTGACAGTATTTTCATCATGCAATGGTCGAGCACCATATGGAGGTCTTCGGAAATCTGCATGTCGTGGATGGGCATGTTAACGCCGTGACGTGTCATTTTGGCCAGCCGACCTCCGTCGTAGCCTGTGAAGGAGACGGTCACGCCGCCGTTGGCGTTGGCATATTCCACGGCCCTGACCACGTTCTCCGAATTGCCCGACCCGGAGATGCCTATCACCACATCACCCTCGCGGAAATAATTCCTCAGAGGATGCACGAAGATATCATCATATGATAGGTCGTTGCCGTAGGCCATGAGTGACGGGATGTTGTCGTTGAGGCAGAGGAAACGGTATTTTTTCTCCTGGTCGAAGGAGACGCCTTTGTTGAAGTCGCATACGAAATGGGATGCCGTGGCGGCACTCCCTCCGTTGCCCATGATAAAGATGTTGCGTCCCGATTCACGGGCATCCTCCAGCACATTCATGACCTCGTTGATATCCTCCTTGGGTATGAGGTCGATTGTCGCCTTGAGTCGCTCGAAATAGCTCTCTATGTCCTGCAGATAGTTCTTCTTCATAGCATATCGCCTATATTGATTATCTTGGAGCCTTGGTCGTCGAAGTTGAATTTCATCTCCGACTCGCCACACATATTTACCAGAAAATCCTCATGTCTTGAACCGGGACAATAGAACAGCATAAATCCGGCACCGCCGGCCCCGAGAAGCTTGCCTCCCGTGGCTCCGGCTTTTATTCCTTTATTATACAACGTATCTATGACGTCGGATGTTATTCCGTTTGTCAACGATTTTTTCATCAGCCACCCTTCATGCAGGATGGTGCCCATGGCGTCTATGTCGTTGTTTTCCAGCCGGTCCTTCAGGTCGTAGGCGAGCTGCACCATTTTCTTCTGCACCTCGAACTTGTCGTCGTTGGAGATGGCCTCTTGCTGACGTTTCAGAATCTCGTTGGCCGAGTGTTTGCCGCCGAGGTAGAACATGAACAGATTACGCTCCAGCTCTTTCTTTTTTGCGCGGTTCATGATGATTCTTTCCACCACCACCGACTCATCGCCGTGGAAAGTGATCAGGTTGAGACCGCCGTAAGCGGCCGCATACTGATCCTGTTTGCCGATGGGACTTCCCACTTTGTTGATTTCCACATCGCAAGCCATGGCGCCGAGGGCGCCGGCCCCGGAGGC
Organism: uncultured Muribaculaceae bacterium; assembly: GCA_910584525.1. Taxonomy (GTDB): domain Bacteria; phylum Bacteroidota; class Bacteroidia; order Bacteroidales; family Muribaculaceae; genus Lepagella. The sequence continues at coordinate 76,010 of CAJUAT010000001.1, forward strand.
TTTCCCCAGGTAGGCACGTACCGCGTTAAGCAATCCTACCGTGAACGAGCTGCTCGACCCCAATCCCGTGCCTGACGGTACGTCGGCTATCGAGTTGATGTCTATGCCCGACAACCCGTATTCCTTCAGCACCTCACGGAAGATGGGATGACGGATGTCGTTCACGTCGCCCACAAGTTCGTTCTTGCTGTATTTGAGCTGTATCTTGTCCTTCTGGAAGAAGGGGTGCAGCACAATATACATATATTTGTCGATGGCCGTGGAGAGTACGGCTCCCGTATGTCGACGATAGAACGACGGAAGGTCGGAGCCGCCGCCGGCGAAAGATATCCTGAAGGGGGTGCGAGTTATGATCATGGCAAGATATAATGATAAAAGATTAAAGATTAAGGGTGAAGAGCTGGTTTATGGTTTCGAGCAGGGCGAAAGGACGGTTGGTGTCAATTTTGACAGACCGTGCGCAACCGGCGTTTTTGCCTGCGAGGATGTCCGAGTCGCGGTCGCCGATCATCACCGACTGCGTCATGTCGATATTCAGGTCATCCTTGGCACGCAGCAGCAGTCCCGGTGCCGGCTTGCGGCAATCGCATTTTATCTTGTACTCCTTTCGTTCCTCGGGGTATCCGCTGTCGGGATGGTGTGGACAGTAGTAGATGCCGTTGAGGAAGGCCCCTTCCTTGCCAAGCATTGTCTCTAGGGTGGCATGGATAGTCTCAAGTTCTTCTATCGAGCAGAGGTTGCGGGCTATCACCGGCTGGTTGGTGACTACCACGGCAAGCCATCCCTGCCTGTTGATGAGCTTTATGGCTTCGGCGGCTCCCTCGATGAGCTTCAGCCGTTCCGGACGGTCGAGCAGATTCACCTCCTCGTTGATCACACCGTCGCGGTCAAGAAAGACGCATGGACGGGGATTGTGGCGGTTCATGCGCTTTACCTTCCCCGAGATGACGTCGTGCGACACTTCGGCATAGCGCTCAGGAGTACCCATATCCTTGATGTATTCATGCGAGGTATAGCCATAGAGCGGCAGCCCGGCAGACAATGCCCTCGGCAGCACATCCTTCTCGATATGCGACTTCTTCCCTTTCTCCACGAAGCCCACAATATCGGGAGAGAAGATGAAAAGGGCGGCGTTTACCGAATTTTTCGACACGAAGTCGTCGGGATGCGGCTTGTTGGCGAAAGCCTTGATACGGCAGTCATCGCCGGTAATCACTATATCGCTGTCGTAAGGGTGGTCGTTTGGGTGCACGAGGAGAGTGGCCTTGGAGCCGTGATTCCGGTGGAAGTCGGCCATCGCACGCATGTCTATGTCCATCACCGTGTCGCCGTAGAACACGAAGAAGTCATCCTCCAGCTTGTCGGCAAGGTAGGCCAGAGCACCGGCTGTCCCCAGTGGCTCTGTCTCCTCGTAATATTCTATATTGACACCGAAGCGTGAGCCATCGCCGAAATATTCCCTGATATGTCGGCCGAGGTGTCCGATTATGAAGATAAAATCGGTGAACCCCTGTTCGCGGGCCATAATAATCTCATACTCCAATATCGGTTTTCCCTCTATCGGAATCATGGCCTTGGGGATGTCGCTGTTCACCGAAGCTATCCTCGTGCCTTTGCCGCCGGCGATGACCACTGTCTTCATTTGCCCAGTCCTTTTTGAATTGCCAGTCGTACGGAAGCGTTGGAATCGTGCGGTGCCGACCATCCGAGGGCGTTCACCTTGGAGAGGTCATAACGGAACTCGGGCACGTCGCCCACCCAGCCACGGTCGCCGCCGGTATAGCGTATGGCCGCGTCAAGGCCCATCTCCTCGATCACCATGGCTGCTATCTCTTTAACTTTGGTGCGCGAGTCGCTGCCCAGATTGTATACGTTGAATCTGTCGTGGCTGTTGGCTATCACGAAGTTGATGCCGTCGATAAGGTCCTTGACATAAACATAAGGCTTGCACTGTTCGCCATTGCCCAGCACTTCGAGCTCGGCAGGGTTGGCGCGGAGTTTCTTTATGAAGTCGAAAATCACGCCATGGGTGAAGCGTTCTCCCACCACGTTGGGGAAGCGCGTGATCCACGTCTGAATGCCGTAAGTGGAGCTGAAAGCGCTTATGAAGGCCTCGCTGGCCAGCTTGCCTGCACCATAATTCGATACAGGCTGCAGCGGGCCGTAATTCTCTGTCAGACAGTCGCTCGTCTCGCCGTATATAGCCGATGTGGAGGCGAAGAAGAGCTTCTTGACCTCATGCTCTTTCATGAGCTGAAGCACCGCGAAGGTGGTGTTGAAGGTCAGTGTATAGTCTACCAGAGGGTCGCGACCACCCTTCTGTATGTCGGAATTGGCCGCCAGATGGTAGACCATATCGAATTTCCCCTCACGGAATACCCCCTCCATTACCGGCGTGTCCAGTATGTCGGCCTCTATAAACTTGAAATTATCCTTGTCGAGAAGATGAGATATGTTTTCAACCTTGCCGAGCACAAGGTTGTCGACAACGGTTACATTATGTCCTGCGGCAGTGAGGGAATCGCATAGATGCGACCCGATGAATCCTGCTCCGCCTGTTACCAATATATTCATGTCTTATTATTGTCTTGGATGTTATTTATGTTTGGGATGTTATGTATGTTTGGGATGTCATGTATGTTTGGGATGTCTTGAATTAATCTTTTATCGTTTATCACTAATCACCACTCCGTCGCGTATCCCCTTGAGGATATTGGTCATGTATTGCCGGCGTGGTCTGCACATTATCGGGAAGTAGAAGAATTTTACGGCATATTTCAGGAAGTTCTTCCATTTCCAGAATGCCGGCACGTAATCCCTTCCGAGGAGCCATATGTAATTACGGAACTGGTAATATACGCGAGCCGGGGAGGATATCGACACACGTTTTCCCATGATGGAGTTGTCGCCCTCGCCGAGCGTCTGGTAAATCTCGCAACCGGGCACCTCGAAATTACGCATGCCGTGGCGTGCTGCCGCTCTCCAGCCCCATTCATTGTCGACGCCGTCGATAAACAGCGCCTCGTCGAAACCGCCGTTGACAAGGAAGGCGTCACGATGAATCATGGATCCCGACGAGCCTACAGAATATACCTCCCTGACCTCGATGCCGTCAACCGTGAACTGGCCTTTGATACCGTTTTTGTCGGCATAGGGCTTGCCCGTCTTGCTGTTGACGAATATGCTTCCGAGAGAGCCTGTAGGAATCCCGGCGTTTTTCAGCGCGGCATAGGCGGCAATCATCTTCTCTTTGATGTCGGAGGGGAGCAGGCTGTCCTGGTCGGAGAAGAAGATATAATCGATACCATTGTCGATAAGAGATTTCACGCCAATGTTCTGGGCACACGCTATCCCTTTGTTGGCACCAAGAGGGATGTAGATGATTATATTGTCGGCGAAGGCGTCGGAATCGTCGCGGCCCGGAGTGTTGTCGACGAGCACCAGCATGTCGAATTGCGACAACAGGGAGCCGATGCCCTTTTTCAGGGAGTCGGGCTGATGGTTGTAGAGTACCATCACACATCCTGTCTTGCCTGTGTATCCCATGCCGGCGGCGGTGTATTATTCGAAGTATGAATATGCGCGGCGGCGGTCGCCGCGGTAGTCGGAGCCGTTGAGTACTATCGACAGTCGCGGGAACCGTTTTGTATGGTAGAGTTCATCGACTTCCTTAAGGGCTTTTTTCTCGAAGAGGCCGGCGCGTATAACGAAGACGGTACGGTCGGCATATTCGGCAATCAGCTGGGTGTCCACTACGGCGTCGACCGGCGGACAGTCTATGATTATATAGTCATAGTCATTGCGAGCTTCAGTTATGAAGGTTTTAAAGCGGTCGCTTTCGAGGAGTTCGGCGGCATTCGGCGGTCTGTGCCCGATGGGCATGGCCCACATGTCGGGGTGACCGGGAACATCCACCACAAGACTGCGCCAGTCGTCGGTGGAGCCTGACAGGTAATTGCTCAGACCACGGCTGGGCATACCGACATACATCGACATGGAGCCGTGGCGAAGGTCGCCGTCGAGAACCAGAACCCTTTTGTTCTTCAGCGCAAAGGATGCTGCCAGATTATATGCCACATATGATTTGCCCGAACCGGGATGCATCGATGTCATGAGTATCACGTTGCAGCCCTCCTCTTTGCGCGACATCAGGTCGATATTGCCACGTACTATCTTGAAAGATTCCGTCACGGCATCGCGGCTGCCGGGAATCACCGAATCTGTCACTTTCTCCAGCTGCGACGCCTTGAGCTTGTTTTTGGCCCGGGGCTTGCGCATCCGGGAGAGGAGAGAGCGTTTGCCCACATATGGTATCTCCCCCGCGAACGGAGCCGACAACTTATCCAGATCCTGGCGTGAACGCACCGTGGTGTTGGTGGCCTCGGCTACAAACAGTAGTACTGCCGGTAGCGCTATACCAATTACAAAACATACCATCACAATCATCTTCTTCTTAGGCGACACGGGGCGTGTGGGGCCCATTGGAGGGGTGATGATGCGCAGGTTGTTGGCGTTGAAGGTCTGGTTGAGCTCGTTTTCCTCTCGCTTCTGCAGCAGGTAGAGGTATAGCGATTCCTTGACCTTCTGCTGGCGCTCTACGGAGAGAAGGTATTTGGTCTTGCCGGGGACTTCGGCGAGGCTCGACTGTGCGGATCCCTTTGCCCCCTGCATGTTGTGTATGTTCCGGTTGAGGGTTGCTATCTGGGTGCCTATGGCGTTGACTATGGCCTCTCTTTCTCCCTTGAGCCGGATGTCGTAATCCACCACCAAGGGGTTGGTGTCGGAAGTGGTCTCGGCAAGAGTGTTGCGGGCCAGAAGGAGCTGGTTGTAGGTGCTTATCTGCATCTCCAGAGTGTTGGAGATGCCGTTGTTTACCGGAATCACCCTGTTGGCGTTATGGGGATTGCCGAGGTAGTCGCGCAGATAGGTCGCCATGGAGAGCTTGTTCTGCTCTTCGAGCATCTGGTTGGAGATAAGGTTTGACTGTTCCAGCGACAACTTGGTGGCCGACTTCATGTCGACGGCAAGATGCTCCGACTGGTAACGGGATATGTCGGAGTCGACATTTCCCAACTCTTTCTCTATGAGTTGCAGACGGTCGTCGATGAAGGTGGAGGTGGCGCGTGCTATCTGGTTCTTGTCCTCGACCCAGTTCTCGTTGTACACCTTCACGATTTCTTCCAGTATATCCTTGGCGCGTGGCAGAGAATTGTCCACTATCGACATGTCGATGACTTCCGCGTCGTCGTTGGCAAGCTCCATGCTTACCTGCTTGCTGTATATCTCAAGCGCGTCAATCGGGGTCATCTTGTCGACGGTTATCTCGGAAACCGGTTTCTGTTTCTTCCCTTTCATGGCGAGTGCCGGGTTATAAGCGGCATTGGGCATTACCGAGAGACGACCTATCGGGGTGGCTACTGTAATGCCGGGCTTTACGCGCACTTCTTTATCAAATTCTTCGGTTTCGCCATTTTCTGACTTGTAGAAGTCGTATAATGTCAGCGACCCATCGGGAGCCGTCTTTGCCTTAAAACCGGCTGCCGCATCCTCGGGAAGGTCGAGAAATTCCACCTTGAATGGCAGAGTCGGGCCATACAGTGCCGTGGGATGGAACGTACCCTTGCTGTAATAGCTTGTGGAAAGGTCAAGCCTCTTGACCACTTCTGCGAGCACCGACGGCGACTGCAGCGCAAGAATCTCGTTGTAGACGTTTGTGTTCATGCCGCCGAGTCCCATCGTGGCGAATGCGCTCCCTACATCGGGAGCGCCCCCATCCTGATTCTTGACCAGTACCGACATCTTCTGGGTATATGCCGGTTCGCGAGTCAGCGCATACAATGCCCCCAACACGCAGAATACTATCACCGACAACAGAAACCATCGCCAGTGATGAAGACATACCGTGAGAAAATTCTTTATGTTGAAATCCTCGTGTTCTTCCTGATTCTGCTGTCTTGCCTTATTCTCTTCCATGATTTCTTACTTGTTGATGAATACGGCCACGGTAGTGACCACAGATGTCAGCAGGGAGGCAACCGATACCCAGAAACCGACGCTCAGTGCGTTGTTGCCGTTGACGGTGCTGGAGCGCTTGCGCTGGCTGTTTGGCTCCACGTATATCACGTCGTTCTGGTGGAGGTAGAAGCCGGGACTCGACGCCATCTGCTTGGCGTTGGTGAGGTCAAGGTCGTAGGTCTCTATCTTGCCGCCGGGGAACTGGCGCACCACCTTCACATTCTCGCGCTGCCCGTTGATGGTGAGGTCACCGGCAAGTGCTATAGCCTCCAGCACGTTGATCTGGTCGCGGTTCAGATCATAACGACCCGGACGCGCAACTTCTCCCATCACACTGAAGCCGGAACTCAGGAACTCTACTATCACCGTGGGGTCCTTGACAAGGTTGCGGCCCAGAAGCTCTCCCTTGATGAAGGCGGCAAGCTCCGAACGGGTCATACCCGCCACATCCAGATAACCCAGCACCGGAAAGTCTATTTTACCGTCGGGCGCCACCGTATAGCTCGCCACACCGTCATTGCCGCTCCCAGTATAGTTGCGCTGCTCGGTAGTGGTGCCGTTGCTCGGTGCTCCCTGGCCTATTCGCGATGAATATACCGGCAGATTGAACAACGCCGACACCGCCGCATCCTTCGTCTTTACGATGATCGACAGCTTGTCGCCAGGCTCTATCTTTATCTGCGACGGCGTGGGCGCCTGTATCACAGCATTTGTGTCTGTATCTTGAAAATAGGTGATTTTCTTGGGTGCCGAGCACCCCGTCAGCAGCAACGCCGACATTATGATGATTCCTAAGAAATATATCCTTATGGCTTTCATTTGATTTCTTACGATAGTGTGTTTAATATCTTTGTCAACATGCCAAAGTTTCAAATTCCATAGCGTGTGATATCTGACTTGCAAAGTTAACTAATTTTTCCGATACAGGCAATTAAGACGATGTAAATGCTTGATGAATGAATCTATGAGGCGATATAATGCCTTGAAGGGCTTACAACAGCCGTATCAGTGTGGCATAGCAGAGGAGTCCGATGCTTAGAGAGACGCCTGTCCACATCTTGGCATATCTGACGGCCTCGGCCGACTCTCGTCCTCTTGACTTCTTCCATTCTTGCGCGGCTTTCCGGGCGTAATAAATGGCTGCGATGCCGGTAGGGGGGAAGCAGAGCACCGTGACAGCTATTGCCGCGGCCATAAGTCCCGGTGGAGGGGGTACCGTCGGGTCATGTGCCGCAAGGTCGGGAAGCTCCGACAGGTCGGGATAAACCATCCCTTCCTCCTGAGGCTCTGCCTCACCGGCTGCCGGTGTTACCGGTGTCGCCGGTTGCGGATGCTGCAGGCGCGACAGCCGCTGACGATAATACCGGCATATGTCGGCATTATCGTCAGCACGCTCCCAGTCGGCCATCCCCTTGCACCATACATACGTGTCGGGACCTATGCCCGCCTCCATAAGCTCGTCAAGGGTGTATGGCCCGACCTGCCGGTCGTCGACCATCGCGTAATACTTCATCCTCACATATAGTTGGAGGCCTCGGTGATTGCCGACATAGCTCCTACGCCTATGAAGACCACAAACAATACTATGGCCAATATGCCGAGGGCTATGGTGCCTATCGAGATAAGCGTCATGGTCCTGGCTGATTTGTTGGCGCTGTCGCCACGCACCGTGTCGCCCACACTGTAGGCACTGTTGGCGTTGCTGCTCTGTACGATGCCGATGATGGAGAATACCAGCCCTATGATGTTGCCTATGAGCACATTCACCACCGTAGTAACGATGGCCCATGGCATCCAGTTGGTATATGCCGCGCCATAATTGCCGGGCATATACCCCTGTCGGTAAGGCTGCTGGTAAGGCGGCTGGCCATATGGTTGCTGATATGGCTGCTGGTAAGGCTGCTGCTGATAAGGCTGCTGCTGGCCATATTGTGGCTGCGGCTGTTGCGGCTGCTGGGGCTGCTGATAGGGCTGCTCCGGCTGCGCATAGGCGCCGAACGCCGATTCCTCCACAAACAGGTCGGCAAGCTCCGGCAGCGCCGAGGCCTTCTCCCAACCCGACATACCTTCGCGCCATACAAAGGTCTCCGGCGTAACACCCTGCATGGTCAGTACCTCCTTGGGATAGGGCCCTTTCTGCTGACCGTCAGATATGATGAAATACTGTATACTCATAATGGTTTAGTGTAGATGTCATGAGTTTCTGCCGCAGCAATTCTTATATTTCTTGCCTGAGCCGCAGGGGCAGGGGTCGTTTCTGCCTACCTTAGGCTGGGCCTTGGCGGGCTGGCGTGTGGCGGCAGGCTTGCGGTTCACGTTTTTGGCGGCCTCGCGCTGGGCATTCTCGCCCTCGTAAGTCTCACGGGTAGTGCTGTATCCGGCATAGGGGTTGTAGCTGGCCGTGGAGCTGTAGCCGCCGGCAGATCCATAGGCGCGTTGCTGCATGGCCTGACGGGCATGTTCCGCTGCCTGCTGGGCAGCCTGTGCCTCGGCCTGTGCCTGTGCCGCTGCCTTGGCCTCCTCATAGTCGGGAACGGCCAGACGTCCGCGCATCAGCGTACCCACCGCCTTGGCGTTGAGCTCCCCGAGCATCTTCTTCCACAGTTCGAAGGCCTCGATCTTGTAGATCACCAGCGGGTCTTTCTGCTCGTAGGCCGCATTCTGCACGCTGTGACGAAGCTCGTCCATCTCGCGGAGCTGCTCCTGCCACGACGAGTCGATGCTCGACAGGAGCACGGCCTTCTCCCAGGCCTTCGCCAAAGGTTTGCACTCATTGTTGTAGCATTCGGTGATGTCGGCCTGTATGTTGAACATGCGGCGACCGTCGGTGACGGGCACGCCCACAGGACCGGTGGCTCCCTTCTCCTCCACGAAGTCGCGAACATACGGTGCGGCCCCCTGCATGATCTTCTCCTTCTTGCGGCGGAAGTTGTCCATCACCACTTCGGCGAGTCTGTCGCTCTTCTCCTGCTGCGACATGCGGTTGAACTCCTCCTCGGTGTAAGGCACCTCTATCGAGAGGATGCGGTTCACCTCCTCCGAGAAGTCCTCGTAGGCGGGATAGGAGGCGGCGAGGTCGCCGGTAACCTCATATATCATGTTGGCGATATCCATGCCTATACGTTCGCCGCGAAGGGCGTTCTGGCGCTTGCCGTAGACGCCGTTACGCTGGGCGTTCATCACGTCGTCGTATTCCACAAGACGCTTGCGGATACCGAAGTTGTTCTCCTCCACGCGTTTCTGGGCATTCTCTATGCTCTTGGTCACCATGGAGTTCTCTATCATCTCGCCCTCCTTGAAACCGAGACGGTCGAGCATCTTCACCACGCGGTCGTTGGCGAAGAGTCGCATCACGGTATCCTCGAAGGATACGAAGAATACGGAGCTTCCGGGGTCACCCTGACGGCCGGCGCGGCCTCGCAGCTGACGGTCAACACGCCGCGACTCGTGGCGCTCTGTGCCTATGATGGCAAGACCGCCGGCCTCGCGTACCTCCGGACTCAGCTTGATGTCGGTGCCTCGTCCCGCCATGTTGGTGGCGATGGTCACCATCCCTTTCTGTCCGGCCTGGGCCACTACCTGCGCCTCCTGCTGGTGCAGCTTCGCGTTCAGCACCTGGTGCGGTATCTTGCGCAGCTTAAGCATCTTCGACAGCAGTTCGGAAATCTCCACCGACGTGGTGCCCACAAGCACCGGACGCCCCTGGTTGACCATCTCCTCAACCTCGTTGATGATGGCCGCATATTTCTCCTTCTTGGTGCGGTATACGCGGTCGTTCATGTCGTTGCGTATCACCGGCCGGTTGGTGGGTATCTCTATTACGTCGAGCTTATAGATGTCGTAGAACTCGCCGGCCTCTGTCATGGCCGTACCCGTCATGCCGGCAAGCTTGCGGTACATGCGGAAATAGTTCTGGAGCGTGATGGTGGCATAGGTCTGCGTGGCGGCCTCAACCTTCACGCCCTCCTTGGCCTCGATGGCCTGGTGAAGCCCGTCGCTGTAGCGGCGTCCCTCCATGATTCGGCCCGTCTGTTCGTCGACAATCTTGATCTTGTTGTCGTCGATCACGTATTCCACATCCTTGTCGAAGAGCGTGTAGGCCTTCAGAAGCTGGTTCACGGTGTGCACGCGTTCCGACTTCACGCTGTAGTTCTGCAGCAGGGCATCCTTCTTCTCCCTTTTCTGCTCGGCGGTGAGGTCTTCGTTCTCCACCTCGCTGAGCTGCTCGGCGATGTTGGGGAGGATAAAGAACTCAGGGTCGTTGGTGGTGCCGGTAAGCACCTCTATACCCTTGTCGGTAAGCTCTATGCTGTGGTTCTTCTCGTCGATCACGAAGAAGAGGGGTTCCACTGCCTTGGGCATCTCGCGGTTGTTGTCCTGCATGTATTTGGCCTCCACCTTGAGCATGAGGTTCTTGATGCCGTCCTCGCTGAGGTAACGGATTAGGGGGCCATGCTTGGGAAGGGCCTTGTATACGCGGAAGAGTGCGAGACCACCCTCCTCGGTGTCGCCTTTGGATATTTTCTCCTTGGCTTCGAGCAGGAGTTGCTGGGCGAGCTTGCGCTGGGCGTTGACAACCTTCTCCACATTGGGCTTGAAGTCGTTGAACATCTGGTCGTCGCCCTTGGGGATGGGACCCGAGATGATCAGCGGCGTACGGGCGTCGTCGATAAGCACGGAGTCCACCTCGTCGACGATGGCGTAGTAATGCTGTTCACGCTGCACGAGGTCCTCGGTGCGCGTGGCCATGTTGTCGCGGAGGTAGTCGAAACCGAACTCATTGTTGGTGCCGAAGGTTATGTCGGAGTTGTATACGTCTCGGCGTTCCTGGCTGTTGGGCTCCGTCTTGTCGATGCAGCCAACGGTAAGGCCGTGGAACTGGTATAACGGGCCCATCCATTCGGAGTCTCGTTTGGCGAGGTAGTCGTTGACGGTCACTACGTGCACGCCTTCGCCGGTAAGGGCGTTGAGGAACACCGGAAGGGTGGCCACAAGGGTCTTTCCCTCGCCGGTGGCCATCTCGGCGATGTTGTTGGTCACTTTGTCGCCTTTCATCATGCCGTGGAGCACCATGCCGCCGATGAGCTGCACGTCATAGTGCATCATGTCCCAGATGGTGAGGTTGCCGCCGGCTACCCATGAATTGCGGTATATGGCCTTGTCGCCATCTATGGTTATGAAGTCCTTGCCGTCGGCGGCGAGCTTGCGGTCGGCGTCGGTGGCTGTAACCTCGATGGTCTCGTTCTCCTTGAAACGGCGTGCCGTCTCCTTGACGGCCGCGAAAACTTCCGGCAACGCCGCGTCAAGATCCTTGGCGTAGTTGGCGAACATCTCCTCGCGGGTGTCGTCGATCTCCTTCCACAACGGCTCGCGCTTGTCGTAGTCAAGGGTCTCTATCTGGCTTCTCAGCTCCTCGATATGCTCCTTGTATTTCCTGGCGTTGCCGCGGATGTTTTTCTTTATCTCCTCCACGCGTCCGCGCAGTTCGTCGTTGCTGAGGCGCGCAAGCTCCTCGCTCGCCGGATTGATCTCTTTATTGAGCCGGTTCCACAGCGGTCGTACCGAACGCTCCGACTGGTCTCCGAGTATTTTCTTTAAAAATGAATTGAACATGTTATGTGGGTGCAGCTGCGCTGCTTGAATTTTTTAATGTGAAAGATGAAATGTTCTGACGGGGATAGGGTCAGAAAGAGGGGCGTCTGTCGGCGCCGTTCGGGGGTCGTATGCGCAGTATACCGGAGATTGCGGGAGCAATCTCGCGGGCATCCACGGGAGTGGAGATGGTTCTTGGCGCCAGGCCGGGAGCCATTATGAAAGCCGGGGAGGCGAGGGGAAGGTCACGCAGCTGGCGCTGGTGGGAGCCGGCGCTCTGTGAATCGTCGCGAACCACCGTCCATCCCGGCATAAGGGTTATAATCACGTCGGCGCCCGTCTTGGGGTCGTAGGCGCGGTTTAGGGCGCGGGTCTCCTCGTCGCCCGGCGCAAGTATCTGGCGGCGCGTGTAGGTCTTGTCGACACCTGCCATGCGTGCCAGAAATTCTCGGCATTCCTCGGCGATTGCCGAGCTGTCGAGGTTGCGGGCCTCGATCGACCGGGTGTTGAGATATACGTTGCCGTCGCGTATCGCCGCCACATATTCGCCGTTGCCGTGACGCGCCACAAGGTAGGCGTTGAGCAGCGACATGGCGCGTTTCGGCGAGAATTCGCCGCCCGGCAACCGGTATTTCTTGTCTTCGATGGCGGCGCTCTGGCTGTAGCCGGTGCCCGAGAGCCATATCACGGCATTGCCGGCGCCGCAATAGCGGTCCACGGCATCGAGGATGCGCCCCAACTGGGCGTCAAGCCGCAGATAGGCGTCATCGGTCTCCGCCTCCAGCTTACCCTCTCCATAGCGGTAGGGCGCCAGGGTGTAGCCGATGTTGACCATGCCGGTGCTTCCCGGCGTGGTCGGCAGCTGGCTGATGAGGCTCACGGCAACATCGGTGACGGCACTGTTGGCGGCAGGTGTGAGAGCAACCTTGCGGTATACATCGCGGTCGTTGCGGGCAAAACGGTAGCGGAAGTTCTCGCCGGGATGCGCCGCGGCCACCGCCGGCAGCGGACGCCAGTCGATGGTGTCGATGCGGTGGGCCATGGAACTGCGCGAGTTGGTGCTCCCAACAGCCTGCGGCAGCTTGCCGTAATATGAAGAGGTTGCCCAGTGCCCCGAGGTGTTGTTGAGCCATACGGCGCCGTCGGCGGCATGGCCGGCGAGTATCACGGCCTGCTGAGGGTCGGCGGCCACAGAATATATCACGGCTTTGCCGTCGTTGGCTATGGCGAACTCATCGGCGATGGTGGTGAGCCGCAGTTGCTCGGGGGTGAAGGAGTCGTTGGAGAGAGCTCCCGAGGGAGCGGGGGTGGCCAGCGGCGGACGCATCGTCGATAATGTCTCGTCGTAGACCATCGCCGAGGGTACGCCGGTGGTGGAGGGCGTAGAGCCCGTGAGCAGCGCCGCTGCGCCGCTGTTGGCGTCGAGTCGCCGGGTGCCGTAGTCGACATCGCGAAGATAGACACCTTTGCCCATGAACGTGCGGAACCCTTTCTGCCCGAAAAGGTTCTGTAGCTGTTCTATGTGCTCGGTGCTCAGCTGGTCAACGACGATTCCGACCACCAGACGGGGCTTTGCTCCGCCGGGCTGGACGGCTGCCGACGCCAGGCCTGCGAGGCCCGCGACCGCCAACGCTGCTATCTTTCGCATGTTTCTCTTTCTTCTTATTATAACTGTTGCCGGTATGTAATATTGCATATACCACGGCCAGGGCCAGGCTGGCTCCCATCAGGGGGAACACCGCCGGATTGGCGCTCTGCGCCTGGAAGGGCCATACTATCAGCAGGATTCCGAGTATAATAATGTTATACCAGGCCATAAGGTTTGCCACGGGGCGCAGAATTCGCGTCCATACGCATACGGCAAGGAGCAGCTGCAGCGGGTTGAGCCACAGTACCAGCATGTTGGGATTGGTGGCCTCGTGCTCCGAGACAAACACCAGGAAGGTTATCAGGCATCCCGCCAGTCCAGTTATGCCGAACCATAGTGAGTATGCCCATCGGAAACATCTCTTCTTGCGTGCCATCCATACGGCCACAGCGCACATGATGAGAAACAGGGCCACGGCTACGGTCATCGGCGACAGGTACCATGGAGTAGGTGGGAGGGAGGCATGTCCCGAGTCGGGCAGCAGCACGGCGCTGTGCCTGACGAGCTTGCGGCCGTCGGCAAATTCGGCGCCGTCGTAACGTTCTGACATCACCACCGGCACGAACATCTCCTCATCGGCGCGCAGCCTGTAATCGATGCCGGTACCCAGCGCGAGGTCTATGCCGAACTGATACCATGGGTAATTGCGGTGGAAGGCGCGCATCTCGCGGCGGAAGGTGCCGTAGCCCAAGCTGTCGGGAAAGAGAATCTTCTGTCCCGTAGCCTCGGACACACGTGCCGTGATACGTGTGGCGCAGTTGTCCTTCACATAGTTGTAGCGGTAGGTGCATCTGTCGGGCATCGACTCGCGGCGAAGCATCTCTAAGAGTCGCCGCGACTCTTCTTGCGTAAGGTTGAGCTCCTGTTCCCTTACTTCTCTACCGGCCTGCGCATATTCCTGCATGAACCATGCGAAAGGATAGCCGGCAAGCATATAATCGGTCTCGCCTTTCACGAAGCGGTATACGAAGTTGGGTTTGTTGAAGTCGAACACGCCATAGTTCCATACCGAGTCCATCTCGGCGGAATGGATGCGCAGTGCGGAATGGCCGCAAAGTTCGTAGACCTCGTTGCCCGGCGCCGCCGTCACAAGGCTTACAATGAGGGAATCCCGCTTCTGGCCCGTGGCTTGCGCCACCGCCAGAAGCAGGATTGTGACGAGTACTGTAAATACTTTGTTAAATCTCACATCAATATTCACAGTTGTTGGGGAATCGCGGGAAGGGGATTACGTCGCGGATGTTCTGCATGCCGGTCACGAAGAGCACGAGACGTTCGAAACCGAGGCCGAAGCCCGAATGGGGCACCGTGCCGTAGCGGCGAGTGTCGAGGTACCATTCCATGCCCGTGAGGCCCAGTTCCTGAATGCGGCCGTTGAGCTTGTCGAAGTCCTCCTCTCGCTGCGAACCGCCGATGATTTCACCGATCTTCGGGAAGAGAACATCCATGGCACGCACCGTCTTGCCATCCTCGTTGAGCTTCATATAGAAGGCCTTTATCTCCTTGGGATAGTCGGTGAGTATCACCGGACGCTTGAAATGTTCCTCCACAAGGTAGCGTTCATGCTCCGAGGCGAGGTCTACACCCCAATATACCGGGAATTCGAACTTCTTGCCGCTCTCTTCGAGAATCTTGATGCCCTCGGTGTAGGGCAGGCGTACGAAGTCGTTCTTCAGCACGAAGTCAAGGCGCTCGGGAAGCTCCTTGTCGAAATGCTCGGCAAGGAAGGCTATGTCGTCGGCGCAGTGCTCCATGGCGTAGCCTATGCAGTATTTGATGAACTCCTCGGCCAGGTCCATGTTGTCTTCTATCTCATAGAAGGCCATTTCGGGTTCTATCATCCAGAACTCGGAGAGGTGACGCGGGGTGTTGGAGTTCTCGGCGCGGAACGTGGGGCCGAAGGTGTATATGCACCCCAGGGCTGTGGCTCCGAGCTCTCCTTCGAGCTGTCCCGACACGGTCAGCGACGTCATCTTGCCGAAGAAGTCGGCGCTGTAGTCCACCTTGCCATCCTCCGTGAGGGGAAGGTTGTCGAGGGGAAGCGTGGTCACCTGGAACTGAGCGCCGGCGCCTTCACAGTCGGAGGCCGTGATCAGCGGGGTGTGGAAGTAGTAGAAGCCCTTGTCGTTGAAGAACTTGTGGACGGCGAAAGCGAGGGCGTGGCGTATGCGCAGCACGGCGCCGAAGGTGTTGGTGCGTGGACGCAGATGCGCCTTCTCACGCAGAAACTCCAGCGTGTGCCCTTTCTTCTGCAGCGGGTAAGTCTCGGCCGGTGCCGTGCCGTAAAGCTCGAAATCGTCGGCCTGTACCTCCACGCTCTGTCCCTTGCCGGCCGACGCCACCAGCAGCCCCTGCACATGCAGTGAGCTTCCCGTGGTGACCTGCTTAAGCTGCTCCTCCGATATCTTCGACAAGTCGAAGACTATCTGGAGGTTCTTGATGGTGGAGCCGTCGTTGAGGGCCACGAACTGTACGTTCTTGTTGCCGCGACGGGTGCGCACCCATCCCTTGACGTCTACCTTGCTCCCCTCATGTTCTGAGGGATGCGTCAGCAGCTCTTTTATGGTTGTTCTGCGAATCTTTTCCATTATTCAAAAGCTCCCTGGCGGAGAATGTTGACTTCCTCCTGGGTGAGGTAGCGCCAGCGACCCCGGGGAAGGTTTTTCTTTGTAAGACCTGCGAAGTATACGCGGTCGAGTTTTGTTACGCGGTATCCGAGGTGTTCGAAGATACGGCGCACGATACGGTTGCGGCCCGAATGTATCTCGATACCGGCCTGGTTGCGTTCGTCGCTCACGTAGCTTACGGCATCGGCATGTATCTCGCCATCGTCAAGCTCTATGCCGTCGGCTATGCGCTGCATGTCCTCCTCGCTGATGTCGCGGTCTGTCCATACGTGGTAGATTTTCTTCTTGACGTATTTGGGGTGCGTGAGCTTGGAGGCCAGGTCGCCGTCGTTGGTGAGCAGTAGCACGCCCGTGGTGTTGCGGTCAAGGCGGCCCACAGGGTAGATACGCTCCTTGCATGCCGTGCGTACGAGGTCGAGCACCGTGGTGCGTCCGTTCGGGTCGTCGCTCGTCGTGACGCAGTCCTTCGGCTTGTTAAGAAGTACGTAGCATTTGCGCTCCGGCGTCACTACCTTCTCGTCGAACTCCACGACATCGTTGCGTGTCACCTTGGTGCCAAGCTCCGTCACTACATTGCCGTTGACCTTTACCTTGCCATTCTGGATATATTCGTCGGCTTCGCGACGCGAGCACAGGCCGGCGTTGGCCATATATTTGTTGAGGCGTATCTCTGCATTCGGGTCGATATCCTCGAGTACGTAGTCTATCTGTTTGGGGCGGGGTGTGAACTGGCGTTTCTGGAAGCCGCCCTGCTTGTTGTTGTTTCGGTTCTGGTAACCGCCGCGGTAACCCTGCTGGTTGTTGTTGCGGTTCTGATAACCGCCCTGCTGACGGTTCTGATAGCCGCCCTGCTGGTTGTTGCGGTTCTGGTAGCCGCCCTGCTGACGGTTCTGGTA
>CAJUAT010000001.1:92887-105964 GCA_910584525.1 uncultured Muribaculaceae bacterium
TTCTGGTATCCGCCCTGCTGGTTGTTGCGGTTCTGATAGCCGCCCTGCTGGTTGTTGCGGTTCTGGTAGCCGCCCTGCTGGTTGTTGCGGTTCTGATAGCCGCCCTGCTGGTTGTAACGGGGCTGATAACCCTGCGGACGCGGCTGATAGCCGTAAGGACGCGGCTGATAAGGACGCGGAGATGTCGTACCTTCCGTGGCGGAGCTGTTCTCGCCCACGCGGCTCTCGCCGGCGCTTCTCCCTTCGGAAGGATAATTCACTTTCTCGTAGCGGTTTTCGCTATCGCCATAGTCACTGACCGTGTTCATCGAGGTCGAGCCTATCCGCGGTCGCTTTGGTTTCTTGATTTCTTCCATAGTTTCTCTTGTCGTCTTGGCATTCGTGGCATCGCTGCCATAACCTTCTTTGGTTTGTGTTTCTTCTCTGGTTAGGAGACCAATTTTTCTAATGCGATTCAGTTATGAAAATCGTGTCGATTTTGGTATTCCGATTTTTATTTGTTTGTGCTGAGCTTGAAGTTTGCCGGGAGCTGAATCTCCCTTATGCTTCAATAATTTTGCAAATTTAAGTCATTTCCGGCAAATAAACAAGCCGCCGGCATTCCGCCACCCATATTTTTGTGGAATGCGTTTGAAATGCGGGTATCGGGGTCCGGTCAGTCGAACTCGAAAGTGGCTACCAGCGGATAGTGGTCGGAGGTGTCGATGGAGTGCTTCCTGATGTTTAGCGGGCGCAGCGGGCCACGGTAGAAGATGTGGTCGAGGTGGAACCAGAACATATGCTTGTTGTAGGTCACTATAGGGCCGAAGCCTACCTCTGCGTATACATCCTTGTAGCCGGCTTTCTTCATGATGTTCCATGCGTACGACTCCGTCACGTCGTTGAAGTCGCCGCATACCACTATCGGACC
This sequence comes from uncultured Muribaculaceae bacterium, assembly GCA_910584525.1. GTDB lineage: Bacteria > Bacteroidota > Bacteroidia > Bacteroidales > Muribaculaceae > Lepagella. The sequence continues at coordinate 93,798 of CAJUAT010000001.1, forward strand.
GTTGTAGTCGGCAAGGGCGCGGGTCAGCACCTCAAGGTCCTCCTTGTGAATCTGGAAACTGTGCTTGATCTTGCCGAAGATGGTGTTCTTGAACTCTCTGGCACTTGCCTTGGCCGACGACACTCCCGTAATGTCGGTCACCACTTCGCGTTCCTCCTCGCTGAGCCCGGGGGAGAAGAGGTGGCAGTTGGCAACCATCAGCTTGTGGCCGTGGATGTCTATCTCGTAAAACGTGAAATGCCGCATCGGGTTGGCCAGCGATTCTATGCTCTCCGTGCTCACATAGTTGATGCGCCGCGCCATCTCTTCCGACGGTATGCACTTTACTGGATACTTGGAGAATACACGGTTGTCGTTGTTGGCCTGGAATGCCATGTAGGGATATTTCTTGAGAAACTTCAGGCTGTATCCTTCTCCGAGGTTGGGCACCTCGTCGGGTGTCCAGTAGCGGAGTTCCTGCAGGCATACTATGTCGGCATCCATGTCGAGTATGAAGTCGAGGGATTCATTCCCTTTCTGCGTCTCGGGGGTGGCGTTCTGGTCCCAGCCGTGCAGGAAGTTCCATGTCATAAGCGTGAACGAGTCTTTGCCCTGTCGGGGGTTGCGCGGCGATTTCAGCGGTACCGCCGAGGAGATGGGACTCCATGCCGCCAGCAGACACACTATGCCGATACCGGCGGTGATCCACCGACGTGCCACCAGCCAGCAAACTATAACCACCGCCGAAAATACCACCAGAAAGGGCATAGCCATCACGGCTATCCCCGGCAGACCTGTGTACACGGGACTGATGCGGCCTCCATAGGCCGACAAGGCGGTCAGTAGAAACAATACCATCGACGCTATCGACAGTATCATCCGTAAAATTGGACTTATTACCGGTAATTTCATTTAGAGTCGATTTTGCTTGAAAGTTCGTTGAGCAGCTTCCTTTCCTCTTCGGTCAGTGAGCTGAATCCGGAGATGCGTATTTTGTCGAGGAGACTGTCGAGCATGTTTTCGTCGGAGGGATGCATTGAGGAGGCCTGATTGCCGGGGGGAGTCTCCTCGTGCTTCCGAGGGCTTACGGGTCGCAGGGGCTTCTCGGCGTTGAGTGAGCGCGGCACGCGGCGGCGTGGAAGTCGTTTTCTTGTGGAGGCTTTGTCATAGGCAAGCAGCAGCAACGGGAAAGCGGCACCCCCGATATGGGCGCAGTGCTGCGGTATCCCCGTGGCCCCTATAAGAGTGATGACCACGGTGACAAGGGCTATCCATTTGAGCTTTACGGCTCCGAGGAGAAAGAGGTTCACGGCGCGGTCGGGCTGTCGCAATGCCGTGTAAACCATCACGGAGAGAATCGCGGCGGAGGAACCCATAAGCCATGATGCCTCTCCGAATGAGAGCACATTGGCTGCGATATAGCAGATGCCGCCTGTGAAGCCGCCTCCCACATAGGCCTTGAGCATCGACTCCGGCCCATAGGTGTCGCAGAGCATGCAGCCGAAGAATCCGAGCCACAGCATGTTGAAAAGGAGCTGCAGCGCGTCGGCCTGCACAAACATGTAGGTAAACAGCGTCCATGGCCGGAATATGAACTCGTGAGGAGCTGCCGGAAGAGCGAGCAGCCAGCTGACCCATGTGGAGGGCCAGCCGAAAAGCCATGATGCCAGCAGCGACACCCAGTAGAGCAGCGACGCCGCAACGTTTAGGGCTATGACCACTGTAAGCAGCGGCGGAAAGCCCGCAAGCCCCAGCCGACGTAGCGTATATGTGATATTCGTGCGCAATTTCAGTAGGGTGTTGTCAGAAAAAACGGTTGCCGTGGAGAAGTCCTTTCTTCTTCCATATCAGCAGTACGATAAGGCCGAAGAGCATACCTCCGAGGTGGGCGAAATGGGCTACGATGCCGCCGCCGCTGACGCCCAGGAAGAACTCCAGCACCGCGTAACCTATCACCATCCATTTGGCCTTGATGGGTATGGGGATGAAGAAGAGGTAAAGAGGCATGTTGGGGAATACGAATGCGAAGCCGAGCAAGAGGCCGAAAATCGCACCCGAAGCGCCGATGGTCAGCAGCATGTTCTTGAACATCTCCTCATTGCGGATGAGCTCCAGATCATGGTTGGCCTCGCCCGACAGTACCATCTGGCGGACATATTCATAATAGAGACCGTTCTGCTGAGCTATCGCCTCGATATAGTCGTGATGCCACGTCAGTGCCCACACGCCTTCCTGCACAAGGGCCGCTCCTACTCCGCAGATCATATAGAAGAGCAGAAATCGTTTAGCGCCCCATGTACGTTCCAGAATCGGCCCGAACATGAAGAGCGTGAACATGTTGAAGAATATATGCAGCAGATTCCCCCGGTCGTGCAGAAACATGTAGGTGATTATCTGCGCCGGATTGAAATCCGAGGCCTCAACGTAATGAAGGGCACAGTGACGGTATAGACCTGCCTCCGCAAAGTGAGGAAACAGAAACTCCACAAGCCACAGAAGCACATTGATGATTATAAGATTCAGCGTGACCGGAGGTAGGTTCACGCCCCTTGGGTTCATGAATGCCATATTCTTAAGTATGTATCGCAAAAAAAACTGACTTTTACTATAACGTGATTAAACGGGTTATTTGTTGAAATGCGACGAAAATCTTTGCCCTGAATTGCTCCGAGAGCGCTCCAACAGTAAAAAAACCGCTTGAAATCAAAAAAAAACAGGGAATAAATTTGTGAATAACATTTTTAGCGTTATATTTGTGGCCGAGAAATTGTTCCCGAGACAATAATTACAAACAAAAATAGAAGAGAATATGAACAAGACAGAACTTATCAACGAGATTGCAGCAAAGGCAGGTCTGAACAAGACAGACGCCAAAAAGGCTCTTGAGGCAACACTGGAGAGCATCGAGCAGGCACTCGCCAACGACGACAAAGTACAGCTGATTGGCTTCGGTACCTTCAGCATCGTGGAGAAAGAGGCCCGCACCGGCATCAACCCCCGCACCAAGGAGAAGATACAGATTGCAGCCCGCAAGGTTGTGAAATTCAAACCTGCTGCAGAGCTCGGCAAGTAATACCGCCAGCGCGTAATACCGCCGGCACCCGATACCGCCAGCGCGTAATACCGCCGGCACCCGATACCGCCAGCGCGTAATACCGCCGGCACCCGATACCGCCAGCACCGCGGCTTCATGCCGCAGCTCGCATAAACCCACAGGCAGCCATTCCGTCAGAAATGGCTGCCTTCTCTCTCTCCCAGACCTTAGAGACCTTAAAGTCCTTAGAGACCTTAGAGACCTTGGAGACCTTAAAGTCCTTAACCCCCCCCCTTTTTTTTCTTGCCGAAAAGACAAAAAATTTCGGGGTTAACCTGCCATAGAAGCAAGATTTTATATCAAAATGGCAAGCAGAGCAGATTTTCAGGCAATTAAAGTGCAAATTAATGCCCTAAATTTAAAAACATGTTTTATAACATATAAAATTATTTTGAAAATCTCGCCAGCACCATTAATTTTGCATCATCGGAATTAAACACTCCGATGCGATTAACCTTAATACCGCAAACCTTAGGTCTAATTAATGAAAAACGGGTAACAATATAAATGCAAACAACAGGGTAATTGATTATTATTTTGACCTTAATCTGAAATGAAGATGCCGGCGTGAGTCGTAAAATCTTTAACGAGGGGAACCGATGTATATCGGATCCCCTCGAAAATTTTTATAGTATGTCAACACAGTAAATGTGCATATAGTAGGGACGCGTCATGGCGCGTCCGGAATGAAGAAAGTAATTTCAGCGGATGCATGAAAACAAAGAAGCGGCGCCGGAGTACATGACCCCGGCGCCTCCCTTTGTATATAATCATTGGAGATTGTTTATTCGAAGCCTCTCAGACGCAGCAGCGCCTTTGCATCAGGATTGTGTCCGCGGAAACGCTTGAAGAGTACCATGGCATCCTCCGTGTCGCCACTCTCGAGAATGTTTTTCTTGAAGCTCGCAGCCGTCTTCTTGTCGAAGATACCCTTCTCCTTGAAGAGTTCCCAGGCATCGGCCTCCAGTACCTGGCTCCACAGATAGGTGTAATAGCCCGATGCGTAACCGTCGTCGCCGAAGATATGCTTGAAGTAGGGCGACCGGTAGCGGAACGTAATCTCCTCAGGCATGCCTATCTTCTGAGCTATCTCAGCCTCGAAAGCCACGGGATCCTTGACTTCGGGCTGGGCGCCATAGTTCATGTCGAGGAGTGCGGCGCCGGCCAGCTCCGTGGTAATGAAGCCTTGGTTGAACTTTCCGCTGTCGCTGATCTTCTTTATCAGCTCGTCGGAGATGGGTTCACCAGTCTTGTAATGGCGCGCATAACCTTTCAGCACCTCCGGCTCGAAGGCCCAGTGCTCATTGATCTGCGAGCACATCTCCACATAGTCGCGGTCAACGTTAGTGCCGGCAAGCGACTTGTAGGGAGCGCGTGTGAGCATACCCTGAAGAGCGTGCCCGAACTCATGGAAGGTAGTCTCCACCTCGTCGATGGTGAGCAGCGACGGTGAGTCGGCGGTAGGCTTGGTGAAGTTGCCCACATTATATACTATCGGACGGCGCACCTCGCCGTTGCTGTAGAGACCGGCAGCCTGTATCTGCTCCATCCATGCACCCTGACGTTTGGTGGGACGCGGGAAATAGTCGCACATCCATACCGCCACATGTTCGCCCGTCTTGCTGTCGACAACGTCGTAGACCTTCACATCCTCCATATATTTGGGGGCGTCGGGCATCTCCACGAATTTCACGCCATAAAGCTTCTCGGTGGTGTCGAACATTCCCTTGAGCACATTCTCGAGGCTGAAATAAGGACGAATCTCTGCTTCGTCGAGGTCGTATTTCTCTTTCTTGACCTTGTCGGCATAATAATAGTAGTCGTAGGGAGCGATTTTGAAGTCGCCGCCATGAGCGTCGACGTAAGCCTGCATGTCGCGGACTTCCTCTTTGGAGCGGGCCACGGCCGGTTCGAACACCTGCATGAGCAGGTCGGTGGCGGCCTCCGGTGTCTTGGCCATCACGCGCGATGTCATCATGGAGGCGAAGTCCTTGAAGCCCATGAGCTTGGCTTTCTCGTCGCGGAGTTTGACGATTTTGCTTATCACCGGCAGGTTGGAGTTCTGACCATAGCTTGCCAGCGAGGTATAGCCCTCATATATGGCCTTGCGGAGGCCACGGTTGTCGGCATACTGGAGCACCGGCAGACGGCTCGGGGCGTGGAGCGTGAATACCCACAGTCCTTTGAGGCCGCGGCTCTCAGCTTCCTCGGAAGCTACAGCTACCGACGACTCCGGAAGCCCGGCGAGGTCCTCCTTGTCGTACACAACTACGGCAAACTGGTTGGTGGCGTTGAGAAGGTTGCGGTTGAACTGTATGAAGAGGCGCGACAGCTCATCATTGATGCGGATGAGTTCGGCCTTCTTGTCGGCGGGGAGGGCGGCGCCCCGCTCAGCATACTCACGGTAGTATTTCTCTACCACGCGTTTCTGCACGGGAGTGAGCTTCAGCTTGTCGCGCGTGTCGTATACCTGCTTGATCTTGGCGAAGAGCTGGTCGTTGAGCATCTCGCGGTTGCTCGCGTCGTTGAGCAGAGGTATGGCCTTGTCGGCCATCTCGGCGAACTCCGGAGTGTTCATCGCCTCGTTGTAATGGTAGAACACGCCGCTTACGCGCTCCAGTATCGGCGACAAATTCTCCAGCGGAAGAATAGTATTGTCGAAATCGGGAGTGGCGCGGTTCTTGATAATCGCGTCGATGTTGGCGTCGAGCTCCTTTATGCCCGCCTCTATGGCTGGAAGAAAGTCGGCCGTGGTGATTTGCTCGAAGGGAGGTATCTTATACTTCGTGGTGTATTCCGTCAGAAATGGATTCTGATGATCCTGCGCCTGCACCATGGGTGCCTGGGCGGCAAGAAGCGCTGCACACGCCAGCAACGGTACTTTTTTCATATATCACGTTTTTTGGTTTGTTATCGCTGTATTGAAGCCGTTATGACCCCGGGAAAACATCCTCTTTTCCCGCTGACAAAGATACGAATTTTATTTGTGAAAAGCAATATGCCCTGTTCCTCTTATTTTGTTATATGAGGGAGAAGTTATAATTTTGTGACCAAAGAACCCTGAGATGCGGCATCGGCGATATATGGTGATAGTGAATCCGAAGTCGGGAACCGGCCTTTTCCGGTCTCCCGAGGAGAGGGTGCGCCGCATTCTGGGTGACGATATCGAGCTGGAGGTCCGTTATTCGGAATATGCGGGCCATTGCGGTGTGCTTGCCAAAGAGGCGGTGCGGCGGCGGTTCTATGCTGTGCTGGCGGCCGGCGGCGACGGCACCGTCAACGAGGTGGCCTCGCAGCTCCGCGGTACAAACGTGGCCATGGGCATCATCCCCTGCGGCTCCGGCAACGGCCTGGCCCGTCATCTCGAGATGAGCGTCGACATCGACAACGCCCTGCGCGTCATCGCCGCCGACAACGTGGTGGAGTGCGACTACGGAACCGCCAACGGCCATCCTTTCTTCTGCACCTTCGGCCTCGGGTTCGACGCTACAGTCTCCATGGACTTCGCCACAATGAAGCGGCGTGGTCTCGCCTCATACATACGGTCGGCTCTCCACAAATATGTCACTTACTCTCCCAAGACCTACGAGATCAGCACTCGGTCGGGCACTGTTACCGTGAAGGCCTTTCTGCTGGCGGTGTGTAACGCCTCGCAGTACGGCAACAACGCATATATCGCCCCTGACGCCTCCATACGTGACGGTCTCCTCGACATTACCGTGATACATGCCGGAAATCCTATCACCCGCGCTTTTGCCGGCGTCGACCTCTTCACAGGATATATCAAGCGAAACATCCTCGTGCAGACCATGCGCGTCAGAGAGGCCACCATCCGGCACCTGCCAGGGCCGGCGCATATCGACGGCGAACCCCTCAATATGCCCGCCGATGTGAAGGTGAAATGTCACCCCGCGGCGCTGCGGCTCTTCGTCGACCCCGCGAAGTCCCGTTTCCTTCCTCTCCTTACCCCTCTCAGGTCGCTCAGAACTGATGTCAGCTTCCATATAAGGTCTTGGTTCAACAGAATATTCAGAAAATGAACAATAACGACAATACCCCCATGGTCAGCGTGGTGATGGTTGCCTACAACCAGGAGAAGCTCATAAAGCGAGCCATCCTGGGAGTGGTACGCCAGGAATGTGATTTCCCCGTGGAGCTTATAATTGCCGACGACTCTTCCACCGACGGCACCTGCGACGTGGTGGAGAAGATGAGCCGGCAGTATCCTGGGATAATCCGCCTTTTCCGCAATGAGCGCAATCTTGGCGTGCAGCGCAATTACATGGAGGCTTTCCGTCACTGCCGCGGCAGATATATGGCCATGTGCGATGCCGACGACTACTGGTGCGACCACAGCAAACTCGCACGTCAGGTGGGGTTTCTCGAAGAACACCCCGACTATGCCATGTCGTTTCACCGCGTCATAAACCATTATGCCGGCACGGGCACCAAGAGTCTCAGCAACCCACGTCAGAAAACCGACTGCACGATCATGGACCTTGCCCAAAGCAATTTCATCACCAACTGCTCTGTGGTCTACCGCCGCGAACTTGTGGACCTCACCCGTCTGCCCGAATGGATGACCCACGACTGCTGGCCCGACTATCCGCTGCATATGCTCTATGCCCGGTATGGCAAAATACGGTATTTCTCGCGCCCCATGGCCGTTTACCGCCGTGGAGATACCGGCAACTGGACGGCAGTCAACGAGTATCGCCGCCAGGAGAAGGCTCTGGCGGTGCGCAGACACCTCCTTGAAGAGTTTAAGGAGAATCATGGTGTTTGCAACCTGCTAAGATATGCCTGTTCGCAGGCCGTGATAGGGTTGCTGGCTACAGCTCCCGATTCCAAAACGCGTAGCGAAGCCATGCGGCTGGCAATGGAAGAATACGGCTACACATATCCGCTGGCCGATTGTCTGTCGGCGTCATGGGGTGCACGTCCGCCGTTAAAGCGCCGCCTCCTGAAGCTGGCGCGACAGACAGTATCCCTCTTCATCCCCCTTCCGCGCCCATGATGAAGAAATCATTCCTGTTTCTCCTTACATTGTGTATGACGCTGCCATTTCTGCTGAGCGGGTGCGGAGAGTCTGACGCCGGACGGCTCGAAAGGGCGACGCGGGTGGTCAGGGAGCGCCCCGACAGCGCTTACGCCTTGCTCCGCGACATAGACTATGCCCGCCTCGGCTCCGATTCCCTCAGAGCAAGATACATCGTGACCCGGGCCCGGGCAAATGTGGGTATAGGGCGTTCGCTGATCACCGATACTTTGCTGGGAAAGGCCGCCAAGTATTATCTCTCGGTGGGTGATACGGTCAACTGGATTATTGCGTCGCAACTCGAGTCGGGACACGATTATTTCAAAGGTGACGCCGACTCCGCCGTCAAACGACTGGAGGATGTGGTCGGGAAAACGGATAACCCCGAACTGAAATGGGACTGTTACGTGCATCTGCTGGAGATGTATCTTATGATTCAGCGTTATCCGGAGGCTTATGGCTGCGCCGACTGGCTCCAGAGGCATACCGATGTTCCTGAGGAGACTCTGAAATTCGGGGTGGCCAAAGGGGCGTCGCTGTATTATAGCGGTGGTAGGGCGCAGGCTGCTTTGACCGTGTGCGACAGCCTGATTGCCAGTGGTGTGGTGGCGAAATGTCCGCCGGAGGTGGCAAAGGAGTTTTATTGCGAATATGCTGATATCCTTGACGGTGCCGGTCAATCGCAGAAGGCAATAGCCGTGCTCGACTCCGTTTACAGTGGCAATGATTCAATAGATATAGTGGAGGAGGTGAATGTGGATGTGTCTAAGGCGGAGTTCTATGCCAACAGCGGCGACATGGCCAGTGCCAGGGCTTTGCTTGACAGCATCAACCATGAAGCCACGAAATCGGTTTTTGAAGTCTATGCATGCATAGGTATTCTGAAAGCGGCCATACAATACAGGGAGACAGGACGGTTGCCGTCGGAGATGATGAGGAGGGTAGTGAAAACTCTGCACCGCAGTTACTGGCTCTCGCAGTATGACCGGCAGACGGCCATGGAGAATGTGATCGAGCTCAACGACGACAATTATGAGCTGAAACTGCAGCGCCAGAGGTTATGGCTGCTGGTCATGGGCATAGCGTTCCTTGTGGCGGCAGGCTGCGCGGCAGTGTATGTAATAATGCGCCGCCGTCGGCAACGTGTCGTGGAGGCCGAAGAGCGTGCCGAGACACTGGCCCTTATGCTCAAGGAGGCGCAGAGAGTCGAAGATTCCGGCTCGGTATCCTCCGACAGCGACCGCCTGAAGGCTCTCCTGCTCCGGCAGCTTGGCATTTTCAAGATGTTTGCCGCTGCCCCCAGCCAGCAGAACCGCGACGCCCTCAGAAAGATTTCCTCTGTGGGCCGGGAGGGCATGGCCTTGGAGTCGATTGTCGACTGGCCGCAGTTCTATGCCATGATTGACTCTCTTTACGACGGATTCCATCAACGTCTCGTGCAACGATATCCCGGACTCTTCAACGACAAGGAGCAACAGATCATAGTGTTGCTCAAGGCGGGATTCTCCACCAAGGAGACAGGCGTGCTGACAGAACAGACGTCGGCCACGATATATACCCGCAAGTCGGTGATTCGCAAGAAGCTCGGCAACCCCGAAAACGGCGATATCGTGGCTTTGCTCAACAGCGAATTATATCCCTCGTCGGGCCATTTGGATTCCTGAAGGACATATTCAGATTTTTATAATCTCAATATGCTGAATATCAGCGTGTTGTGATTATGGTATTTGGAAGATTTTGTTGCCTGTTTAGTGGGCGAAAACCGATTTCACACACTAACTTTGCACCGTCGAAACCGATGCATTTCCAGGCCTTGGCACCGGTCTGAACCGGGTGGCTGTCACGGAATGCCTCGACGATGAGTTAGTGTATTTAGACAACATCAATATGAAATCTGTATTTACAATGAACAAGACCTTCCCCGCAGCGATAATAATCGCGTGTGGCAGTATAACGGCCAATGGCCAGACCACGCCGTCCGATTCCACCGGCGTTCACGACCTTCAGGAGATAGTGATAGAGGCCCCCAAGGTGATACGCAAGGCCGACATGGATGTATATCATCCGTCGAAGAGTGCCGTAGACGCTTCTAAGAACGGTATGCAGCTGCTCAACAACCTGATGATACCCACGTTGGCCGTTAACGAGGCGCTGGGAAGCATTCAGGCGGCCGGGCAGTCGGTGCAGATACGCATCAATGGCCGCGAGGCTTCGGTGGACCAGCTGAGAGCCTTGCTCCCCGAGACCGTCAAGCGCGTTGAATGGATTGACAATCCCGGGCTGCGTTACGGCGGTGCTAACTATGTGCTCAACGTGATAGTCGCCAATCCTGCCGTAGGCGGGTCCCTGCAGCTCGAGGCCCGTCCCGCTCTGAACCAGGCATGGGGTTTCTATATGGCCGACGCCAAATTCAATAACGGCCGCTCTCAGTGGGAGGTCAACGGCACATTCAAGCTCACCGAAAACATCAAGTCCCACCGCGAATATACGGAGACATTCACCCGTCCCGACGGCACGTCGGTGACGCGCAACGAGACATCCCGCGGTGGCCGACTTGACAATTCTTTCGGTACGTTGTGGGCGGCCTACAGCTATATCAAGCCCGACACCACCGTCTTGAACGTGCATTTCGGCGTGTTCAACAAATTCTCCGACCTGTTCCGTTACGACGGTCTGCTGTCGTTCAGCAACGGCGCCGACGACCTTCTCCTCACCGACAGCCATGGCGACAAGGGTACAACGCCGCGGCTCGCCCTCTATTTCCAGCAGAACCTGCCGCGACGTCAGATGATAGTGGTCGACTTCGACGCCTCCTATTATACCGGGCGCTCATACTCTGATTATATCGAGCAGTACCCCGGTTCGGAAGCATTCGTAACCGACATACATACCAATATCCATGACCGCAACCAGGCATATGCCCTGGAAGCCGACTATATCAAGAACTGGAACAAAGGGCGGCTGACCGCAGGCGTGTCATATTCGGCCAACCGCAACCGCTCCCGGTATGACAATCTCGATGGCGCCGTGTTCCATCAGCGACAGGACAAGGTATATTTCTTCGCCGAGTATTTCCACCGGTTCGGTAAATGGACGGCCACTGCCGGGGTGGGCGCCCAGTACACCGACTTCTTCTTCCGCGAGTCGGGGGAGGGGAGTCATTCCTGGAGTCTGCGTCCGCAGGCCACCCTCACTTACGCCGTGAATCCGAAACATCAGTTCCGTCTCAGTTTCCAGTCGTGGCAGTCGACGCCGTCGCTGGCGGAGACCAACCCCACGCCTCAGCAGCTCGACGGATTCCAGTGGCGTGTGGGTAATCCGTCGCTGAAGACTTCTACCTCATATATGCTGACCCTGCGGTATAATTTCAGTTTTCCGCGCGTGAACGGCACTTTCGGCATTCGCGCCTTTACAAGTCCCGATGCCATCACGCCCATATTGTCGTGGCAGGGCGAGAGACTGGTGACCTCCTACGAGAACAGCCGCGGACTGCAGAACCTGTCGTTCTTCATAGCCCCGCAGATAGATATCGTGCCCAGGTGGCTGGCTCTCAGCGGGTATCTGCAGTTCCGCATGGAGAGAATGCGCGGCACGGGATATGAGCTCACCAACAACGACTGGAGCGGCAACGTGAACCTGCGCGTGATGCACTGGGGATTCGTGCTCTCATGCCAGTACATGCGCGCTCAGCATGACCTCTGGGGAGAGAAGATTAGCTGGGGCGAGAATATGTCGATAATCGACCTGGCATACAATTGGAAACATTGGCAGTTCAGCGTAGGAATGATCATGCCTTTCGGGAAATATGACCAGGGAAGCAAAATGCTCAGCAAATGGAACACCAATGAGCAGCATATGCGTCTCGACATGCGTATGCCATATGTCTCGATAAGCTATAACCTGCAGTGGGGACGCCAGAAACGGGGTGTCAGGAAGCTTGTCAATGCCGGCGCCAAAACCGATGCCTCCACAGCCGGCGGCCGCTGACAGGATTGGCCTATTACGCGAATTCAAAGACGAAGTGCGAAGGCTGTGAGCTGAAATGCCCATCCTCTC
>CAJUAT010000002.1 GCA_910584525.1 uncultured Muribaculaceae bacterium
ATCGCCTCAAGTCTGCGACCCCTACGACCCCGAAATTTTAAGGAACGCGCTCTAATCTTCTTTTATGCTTACGGCGATGGATCCGACGCCGGGTCCATACGACCTATATTGCCATGGACATGGATAAGAAAGACAATAAACTGAATATAGTGCTGTTCGGGGCTCCGGGCAGCGGCAAAGGCACTCAGTCGGCTCATCTGATCGACAAATACGGCCTTTACCATATAAGCACCGGCGAGCTGCTCCGCGACCATATAAAGCGCGGCACCGAGCTGGGCAAAACCGCCGACCAATACATCAGCAAAGGACAGCTGATTCCCGACGATCTCATGATCGACATCCTCGACCATACCCTCGACACCGCCGCCAAGGACAAGGCCGGCGTGGTGTTCGACGGTTTCCCCCGCACCATACCCCAGGCTGACGCCCTCAAGAAGCTTCTTCAGAAAAGAGGCACCGACCTGCACGCCGTGATCGGCCTCGAAGTGCCTGAAGAGGAGCTCGTGGAGCGGATGCTCAACCGTGGCCGTGAGACCGGCCGCGCCGACGACAACCCCGAGACTATCAAAAACCGCCTCAAGGTCTATCACGACCAGACACATCCTCTCCGCGACTACTACACCAACGAAGGAAAATACATTCCCATCAACGGCTCCGGCATCGTCGACGAGATTTTCAACGACATCACCGAGGGTATACGCCTCATGACAGGCGTGGAGCAAAATAAGTAATCCCCACATGGAAGGAAAGGTAAGAGTAAGATTCGCGCCGTCGCCCACAGGACCTCTGCATATCGGTGGCGTACGCACCGCACTTTACAACTATCTGTTTGCCCGGCGTCACGGCGGCGACATGATTCTGCGCATAGAGGACACCGACTCCACTCGTTTCGTGCCCGGTGCCGAGGAGTATATCAACGAGTCGCTGGCTTGGCTCGGCATCGGCATTGACGAGGGCGTGCGCGAAGGCGGCGAATATGGCCCATACAAGCAGTCGGAACGCCGCGACATTTACCGCCGATACGTACGCCAGCTCCTCGATGACGGCAAGGCTTACATTGCTTTCGACACCCCCGAAGAACTGGATGCCGCCAGAAAGGAGACACCCAACTTCCAGTATGATGCCTCCACCCGCGGAAACATGCGCAACTCCCTCACTATGGAGGCCGACGAAGTCAAGAAAAGAATCGACAGCGGCGAACGCTATGTGGTCCGTTTCCTCATAGAGCCCGACCGCGAGGTGAAGGTCAACGACCTGATCCGCGGCGAAGTGTCGGTAAACTCTTCCACGCTCGACGACAAGGTGCTCTACAAGAGTGCCGACGACCTCCCCACCTACCATCTCGCCAACATCGTTGACGACCACCTGATGAAGGTTACCCACGTGATACGCGGCGAGGAATGGCTCCCGTCGGCACCGCTGCACGTGCTCCTCTATCAGGCTCTCGGCTGGGAAGACACCATGCCCCGCTTCGCGCACCTCCCCCTGCTGCTCAAGCCCGCAGGTGCAGGTAACGGCAAGCTCAGCAAACGCGATGGCGACAAACTCGGGTTCCCCGTTTTCCCTCTCGACTGGACCGACCCCAAGAGCGGCGAGAAAAGCTCCGGATTCCGCGAAAAGGGATACCTTCCCGAAGCGCTGGTCAACTTCCTCGCACTATTGGGATGGAACCCCGGCGACGACTCCGAAATCATGGACATGCAGCAGCTCATCGACAAGTTCAGCTTCGAGCACTGCGCCAAAGCGGGCGCCAAGTTCGACTTCAAGAAGGGCGAATGGTTCAACCATGAATACATCATGCACAGCGACGACGCCACACTCGCCATCCTTGCCCGTCCATGGCTCGAAGAGGCCGGCATCTCCGGCTTTTCGCCCGAATACATAGCCAAAGCCTTCGGCATGGTGAAAGGCCGCGCAAACCTCCTCGGCGACCTCATAACCCAGGCCGACTTCTTCTTCAAGGCTCCCACGGAATATGCCGAGAAAGATGTGCGCAAGCGCTGGAGCGCCCAGACGCCCGAAATCATGAACGAGCTTATCGACGTGCTCGAAGGCATCGACGACATGACATCGGCAAATGCCGAGAAAATAGTACTCGACTGGATAGCCTCCAAGGGGTACCATCTCGGCAACGTGATGAATGCTTTCCGCCTCTGTGTGGTAGGCGCTTGCCGAGGCCCTCATATGTTCGACATCACCGAACTCATGCCCAAGCAGGAGGTGATTGCACGCATACGAAGAGCCGTGGAGACCATTCCCGTACCGGCAAGCTGAAACTATCCCGATGAGAATACCCTCACTCAAGGAATTGCGGGCTCTTGGCGCTGAAGCATGCCGTCAGTCGCTCGAAATGCCATTGTATTCCGCAGGCATCTCGCTCTACCGTCTCGGCGTCAAGGCCGCAGGCATCGGGAATCCCAAGGCTCGTCTCCTCGACCATGGCCTTCCCGAAGTCATGCCCGAACTGCGCCGCAAAATAAAGCCCGGCGACAAGGTGGTGTGGGTGCATTGCGCATCTCTCGGAGAATTCGAACAGGGAAGACCCCTCATTGAAAAAATTAAGAGCGAGCACCCCGACATCAAGGTGCTCCTCACTTTCTTCTCGCCCTCCGGCTACGAGGTGCGCAAGAACTATGCCGGCGCCGACTGTGTGACGTACCTCCCCTTCGACACGCCGCTGCGCGTGCGTCGGTTTCTCGACTGCGTGCGCCCGGTAAAGGCCGTCTTCATCAAGTACGAAATCTGGCGCAACTATCTACACGAGCTTTACCGCCGGCAGATTCCCACATATCTGGTGAGCGCTGTCTTCCGCAAGGAGCAGAAGTTTTTCCGTCACGGCTGGGAATGGTATGGCCTGTGGCTCAAGTGGTTCACGCACATCTTCGTGCAGGACCAGGCGAGCGTGAAGCTGCTGGAAGGGATAGGTGTCAAGAACGTGACGGTAACCGGCGACACTCGTTTCGACCGCGTGGCCCATATAAAGGCCGACGCAAGGAAGATTCCGCTGCTGGAGCGTTTTCTCGCCGATGGCGACGGCGGCAGGAAGCTGACCATGATGGCCGGCAGCAGCTGGGAACCCGACGAGGATGTGTATGCCCCATGGTTCGACGCCCACCCCGATGTCAAGTTGGTGGTGGCGCCCCATGAGTTCGACAATACGCGTCTCGACCGTCTCAAGGCCCGCTTCCGCAACGGCGCCGTGCTCCTTTCCGAACTGTCGGAGGATTGCAATCCGGCGCTTTTCGACAGGCAGGTGCTCATCATAGACTGCTACGGCCTTCTGAGCAGCGCCTATGCCTATTGCGACATGGCATATGTGGGAGGCGGCTTCGGAGTCGGTATCCACAACATCAACGAGCCGGCCGTCTTCGGCATCCCCGTGGTATATGGTCCCAACCATATGCGCTTCAACGAAGCCCTGGAGATGGCACGTATCGGCTGCGGCATTCCCGTTGCCGGCCGCGACAGCTTCGAGCATACCGCCGACGCTCTCCTCGTCGGCAACGTGCAAGAACGACGCAAACGGGGAAAATGGGCCGCCGACTATATAAACGCCAAGACAGGCGCCACCGACAGAGTATATGCCCTCATGGGCAAATGGGACTGACAAAAGCCTTTCTCCAATAACAACCGGGATTTTCCGTTATAAGAGCGCGTTCCTTAAAATTTCGAGGCCGTAGGGGCGGCTCTTTTCGAGCAGATTTTACGAGTCGAGGAGGGAGCGATGCGGGCATCGTGACCGACGAGACCTCGGAAAAGATGCCGAAAAGAGACGGGGCGGAGGTAATTTTAATGTCGTCGGAGTTATTCCTATGATTGAAAAATATCTCGTCCGATACCCTTCCGGTCTCGGCATCTGAGAATAATGATTTATTATTATTCTTTAATATGAGGATACGCGATTTGAGAAAATATTATAATTAACAAAAATGTTATACAAGCGCATTTTAACAATATCGGAGGCCCTGACGCGGAGGAAGTTACCTTCGCCCTCGCAGACTTGGCCGCTTTTAGCCGCTTGCTGTCAGTCACATACCTCGGTATGCTCCTTCAGCAACCGACTAAAATCGACTCAAGTCTGCGACCCCTACGACCCCGAAATTTTAAGGAACGCGCTCTAAGTCATGCGTCAACCCCTGTCAATAATTCTGTTCGCGGCAGTGTTGCTCCTCCTTACGGGCTGCAAGACGCCGAAGCTCACCGTGGCCGACCAGCAGTTTGCCCGCGGCGAATATTTCGCGGCCTCCAAGACTTACCGCAACGTCTATAACAAGCTGAATCCCAAGGAAGACCGCGACACCCGCGGCCGTGTGGCCTACCAGCTCGCCACTTGCTACCGCAAGCTCAACCAGGCCGCCCGGGCTTCCGCCGCTTATCAGAACGCTATCCGCTACGAATATCCCGACTCCATGAGCTACTACTGGCTCGGGCGCTCTCTGCAGATGGAGGGTAAATACGAACCGGCTGTCGACGCTTATACCACATTCCTAGAATACGTTCCCGACGACATGCTCGCCAAGGAGGGAATCCGCGGTTGCCGTATGGCCATCAGAGCCAAACAGGCTCCAAAAACCCGCTATCAGGTGAAACAGGCCAAAATCTTCAACTCCCGACGCGCCGACTTCGCCCCGATGTACCTCGACGAGTCGCTCAACACCCTCTACTTCACCTCCAGCAACGAGAAAGCCACCGGCACCAACAAGTCAGACATCACCGGTACCAAGAACAGCGACATTTTCGTATCCACCAAGGACGAGAAGGGTGTGTGGCAGCGGCCGGAGCCGGCACAGGGAGAGCTCAATACGGAGCATGACGAAGGAATCACGGCTTTCAGCCCCGACGGACAGACAATGTACCTCACCGTGGCAAAGAGAAGTCCCAACGCCGACTCGTCGGTAGAGATATACACGTCTCGCCGTTCCGATGCCTCATGGTCGGCGCCGCAGCGTCTCGAGATTATCCGTGACACCATTTCCGCCCTCGGTCACCCCTCTGTGAGTCCCGACGGCAAATATCTCTATTTCACCAGCGACATGCCGGGCGGCTTCGGCGGCAAGGACATATGGCGCATCAACATCAACGACCGCGTGGGGAGCCTCGAGAACCTGGGCCCGCAGATCAACACCCCGGGCGACGAGATGTTCCCCTACGCCCGCACCGACACCACCCTCTACTTCTCCAGCGACGGCCATCCCGGCTTCGGAGGCCTCGACATATTCCGCGCCACTCTCAACAGCACCCGCGACCGCTGGAGCGTGGAGAACATGGGACTCCCCATGAACAGCCAGGGCGACGACTTCGGCATCACCTTCGGCAAGGGCGAAGAGGGTTTCCTCAGCTCCAACCGTGGCGACGCCAGGGGTTACGACCACATATTCTCTTTCGTGAAGCCTGACATAAAGGTGACCATCAGCGGATGGGTGGTCGATAAGGATGACGAGCCTGTGCCCAACGCCGTGATACGCATCGTCGGCGACGACGGCTCCAACCAGAAGGAGGTGGCTCGCGACGACGGATCCTTCAAGTTCAACCTCAGCCGTGGCGTGAAATATGTGATGCAGGCCGGCGCAAAAGGATACCTCAACGTCAAGCAGGAGTTCGAGAGCGACGACGCCGAGGAAGACCAGGACTATGGCGTTGACTTCATTCTCGCCGCCGTCTACAAGCCCCAGGTGGTGGAGAACATCTTCTACGACTTCGACAAGGCTTCGCTGCGCCCCGAGTCAAAAGCCGCCCTCGACGAGATGGCCCAGATTCTCAAGGATAATCCCGGCGTCAAAATCGAGATGGGAGCGCATACCGACAGAGTCGGCACCGAGATTTACAACCTGAGTCTCTCCGACCGTCGCGCCAAAAGCGTGGTCGACTACCTTATAGCCGCCGGAATAAGCCCCGAACGCCTCACATGGAAAGGTTACGGCAAAACGGTGCCAAAGACCGTCACAAAACGCATCAACAAGGAATACCCCCAGTTCCCCGAAGGAACTGTGCTCTCGGAAGAGTTCATAAACACCCTCTCCGAAGAAGATAGGGAGGCGGCCGACCAGATCAACCGCCGCACGGAGTTTCAGGTGCTCACCCTCAACACGGAGGAATGGTAAATGGATTTCACTCCGGCAATACGATGGTGGTTTGATCATCAGGCGCGACGCACCGACATATGGGGCTCCCGGAGCGCCGAAATACAGGAGAAGGTGCTTCGCGACCTCCTCCGGCGCGGCCATGCCACTCTCACCGGGTTCAGCCGCGACTTCTCATCCATAGCCGATGCCTCCGACATCCATGCCATGTATGCGCGCGATGTGGAGCCCGTGGAATATGAGGATATCAGGCCGCTGGTGATGCGCATGGTCAAGGGCGAACGCAACGTGCTATGGCCCGGCGTATGCGTCGACTTCGCCCAGTCGTCGGGAACCTCCGGCGGCAAATCAAAATTCATACCCATCACCCGCGACTCGCTGCGCCGCAACCATATCCCCGGCGCCGCCGACAGCGTGGCTCTTTATCTCCGCGACAACCCCGCAAGCCGCATTTTCGCCGGCAAAGGATTCATCCTCGGCGGCTCTTTCGCCAATGAGCTCGACCTGCGCAAAAGTCCCGCCAATGTCGGCGACCTCAGCGCAACACTCATCAGCAGATGTCCCGCCCTGGCAAACCTCGTGAGGATTCCCGACAAGAAGACGGCTCTCCTCGCCGACTGGTCGGTAAAG
Source organism: uncultured Muribaculaceae bacterium (assembly GCA_910584525.1). Lineage (GTDB taxonomy): Bacteria > Bacteroidota > Bacteroidia > Bacteroidales > Muribaculaceae > Lepagella. The sequence continues at coordinate 6,711 of CAJUAT010000002.1, forward strand.
CTCCCTCTCCTTGTCAAAAAAGCTGCTTATGCCGATGTCACCAACATCTCGGGGGTGCCAAGCTGGTTCCTGGCTGTAATAAAAGGGATTCTCGCCGAGAGAAACGCCTCTTCGCTGCATGAGGTATGGCCCAATCTGGAGGTGTTCTTCCACGGCGGCATATCCTTCGCCCCATATCGGCAGATATACTACGGCATCACCGACCCGTCAAGGATGCATTTCCGCGAGACCTACAATGCCTCCGAAGGTTTCTTCGCCGCCCAGGACTCGCCGGACAGCAGCGCCATGCTCCTCCTCATCGACAACGACATCTACTACGAATTCATCCCCTTGGGTGGCTCTGCAGACGATGCCGTCGACATTTCAGGCGTAGTGAAAGGGAAGGTCTACGAGCTGATGATCACGTGCAGCAATGGCTTGTGGCGTTACCGTCTGGGCGATACGGTGAGGATAGAGAGCGTCGACCCCGTGCGCGTCACCGTGGCCGGACGTACCCGCCGTTTCATAAACGCCTTCGGCGAGGAACTCATGGAGGACAATGCCGAGCGAGGCATGGCCGAGGCTTGCCGACTGAACGCCTGTGCCCCGGCAAACTATACCGTGGCACCCGTTTTCGCCGGTGCCTCAAACAGAGGCCGGCACCAATGGCTCATTGAATGGCAGAATCCCCCGGCCGACATGAACGCTTTCGCACGTGACCTCGACAATGAACTCCGGAAGCTCAACAGCGACTACGACGCCAAACGTTCCGGCGGCTTCTTCCTCGATGCTCCCGAAATCATTTCCCTCTCCACCGGCACTTTCGACAGATGGCTCGCTGCCTCGGGCAACCATAAGCTCGGCGGCCAGCGAAAGGTGCCACGCCTTTCCAACGACCGCTCAATAGCCGAAGAGATTCTCAATCTATGACCTATACGCTAAGTATACACGCCTCGCGCTAAGTGTACACGCCTCGCTTTCTCTTTCGTCTGTCGTAATTTTTTTGTAATTTTGCTGATATGGAACTGACTTTAGAAACAATATCAGCAATACTTCTGATCGTGGCGGCGCTGTGCGTGGCCGGAGCCTACATATGCCTGGGCACTATGCGCCGGGCCGCCGCTCCCGACATGCGCTCCGACTCCGACAACGATGCCGACGACGCCCTCCCCTCGCTGACGGTAATCGTCTACTCCGAAGCCGGCGACGACGCCATCGTGGAATGTGTCGACACCATAATGCAGCAGGACTATCCAGACCTGCAGGTGGTGGTGGTGACGCGTGCCACCGCCAGCCATACCGAGATGCTTGCCGGCAGATTCGCCGATATGCCCGGCGTGTATGTCACTTTCATACCCCCGGCCAGCCATAACCTGTCGGAACGCAAGCTCGCCATCACCATCGGCATGAAGGCGGCGCGTGGCGAAGTGGTGCTCACCACCGCCTCAAACATCCGGCCTCAGTCTGATCAATGGCTGCGCCGCATGATGGCCCCTTTCGCCAACCCCGGCACCGAGCTGGTGCTCGGTTTCTCGAGGATGGATTTCAACGAGCTGTCCGGCCCCTGGCGATGGTACCGCCAGTTTGACACCATGCTCACCGCCTCACAATGGATCGGATATGCCCGTGCCGGCAAACCTTACCGCGGCGACGCTTTCAACCTCGCTTTCCGCAGAGATACCTTCTTCGCACACAAGGGATATGCCAGCAACATTTACCTCCATTATGGCGACGACGACCTCTTCGTGCATGAGATAGCCGATGCCTCCAACACGCGCATCGTCATCGACGACGCCATTGTCACCACTTTCTGGGGACATGTGGCCGACAGGGTATGGGATACGCGCAAGAGCCGCTACATGTTTACGGCACGCTGGCTGCCACGCGCTCCTTTCGCCCGCTACGGCGCCATGTCGATGATGAACTGGACTGCCCTCGCTGCCGCCACGGCCGCAGCTATCGTCGGCGCTCCCCTACTATGGCCCGCAATTGGCGCCCCGTTAATCTGGCTCGCTCTACAGGCCGCTTTCATTGCCGATTACCGGATCCTCGCATCCAAACTCCTCGCCGTCCGTCTATGGTGGGCCATCCCTCCTTTCTTGCTCGCACACCCCTTCGTGACACTCTTCTTCCGTATCATAAACCGCAGCTTGCGGAAATCCAACTATACCTGGCAAAGATAATGGGCAAAAACAAACTGAAAAAATTCGCCGACATGGCCGGTTTCAGCTGTGTCTATCAATATCCGCGTGAGGAACTTCTCGCCAACGGCTTCCCCTGGCGCGGCGCATGGAACAAGGAAATATTCGCTGCCCCACAGCCAATAGTGCTTGAACTCGGCTGCGGCAAAGGTGAGTACACCGTAGGGCTGGCTCGCCGGAACAATGGCCGAAATCATGTTGGCGTCGACATCAAGGGCGCACGAATGTGGTCGGGAGCCAAAGAGGCTGAAGAGTCCGAAATGAAAAACGTGGCCTTCCTCAGAACGGAAATAGAGAATATCGACCGCTTTTTCGCCCCCGGCGAGGTGGACGAAATATGGATCACATTTCCCGACCCGCAGATGCAGAAACCACGCAAACGGCTCACCTCAACCCGTTTTCTTGCCCTCTACTCCAGGATTCTGCGCCCCGACGGCATCATCAACCTCAAGACCGACTCCCCTTTCCTTTATGAATATACCCGCCGGCTCGTAAAGCTCAACGGACTTGAGGTGCTGAGCGATTCCGACGACATCTATGGCAAGGGATTCGCCGAGGGCGACGATCTCTTCGGCTCCGACATGTCGGACCCTGTGCATTCCATCAAGACATACTACGAACAGCAATGGCTCAGCCGGGGCAAACTCATCAAGCTGCTGCGTTTCAGACTCCCTGCCGACAAAACCCTCGCCGAACCGGATGCCTCCGACATACCCAAAGACGACTACCGCTCTACCAAAGGCCGAAACAATGCCTGACCGCTTTTGTTATTCCTTAAAAATACAATATACAATGAAAAAATTACTAAGCATAACCCTCGCCGCTCTTCTTGCCGCGGGTGCCGTGACGGCTGTCGGCGCCAAGAAAGCCCCCAAACCCGAACTTCTGGGCAAATACAAGGCTGAATCGCCCGCTCCCGAATGGATGGAGAATGCCGTGATATATGAAGCCAACCTGCGTCAGGGCACCCCTTCACGCGACCTGAAGGGTCTCCAGCAGCAGCTCCCCCGCCTCCGCGACCTCGGCGTCGACATCGTATGGCTCATGCCCATACACCCCATCAGCGAGAAAGAACGCAAAGGAAAACTGGGCTCATACTATGCCGTCAGAGACTACAAGGCAGTGAATCCCGAGTTCGGCGACCTCCAGGACCTCAAGGAGTTTGTGCGCACGGCCCACAACTTAGGCATGAAGGTAATACTCGACGAGGTGGCCAACCATACCGGTGCCGACCATCAGTGGGTGACCGAACACCCCGAATACTATGCACGCAACAAGGAAGGGAAGATGTACGGCCCCTACGACTGGACCGACGTATATAAGCTCGACTACAGCAATCCGGCCACGCGCGAGGCCATGGCCGACGCTCTCGAATACTGGGTGCGCGAGGCCGACATCGATGGTTACCGCTGCGATGTGGCAGGTGAAGTCCCCACTTCCTTCTGGAATGAGGTGCGCCCGCGTCTCCAGGCCATAAAGCCGGTGTTCATGCTCGCAGAAGCCTCCAAGCCCGAACTCCTCCTGAAGGCATTCGACGCCGATTACGCCTGGCCTATGAAGGATGTATTCAATGCCATTGCCGCAACCAAAGGTGTGAATGAATGGGCTGTCAAGAAGAACGAGAACCGCCCGAAGATGGATGCCCGCGACATTCCCGCTCTTATCGAACGTCAGAAAAAGGAGTTCCCCAAAGGTTCTGTACATATGCAGATGGTCACCAACCATGACCTCAACTCTTGGGAAGGAACCGAATTCGACCGTTACGGTGCCGGCACAGGTGCTTTCGCCGTGCTCAGCTATACTCTCCCCGGAATGCCCATGCTCTACACCGGCCAGGAAGTAGGCTTCAACCATCCCTTCGAATTCTTCGACCGCGACACGGTGATGCCCACTCCTCTCAACAATGAGTTCACCACCTTCTACGAGACTCTCAACGCGCTTAAGCACCGCAACAAGGCGTTGCGTGCACACGCCTCCGCCGACAACACGGTATTCACGCCTGCTCTCTCCAACGATGTGATCACCATGACGCGCACAGCCCCCGAGGGCGGCAAGGTGGTGGTGATTGCCAACCTCAGCAACGAACCTGTAACGCTGGATTACGGCAAAAACAAAGCCCCGGACGTGACGGGGCTATCGAATATATTCACCGGCGAGAGCGCTGTAATTCCCACAGAGCTGAAACCGTGGCAATACCTACTGTTTGCAGACTGACAGCAGCGTTTCCATGGCGGCGACGCTTTTGGCCCGCTTGGGGAGTATGGCCTCCAGCATGGCGTAACGGTGAAGGTCGCTTCCCGTAAGGTCGATGAAACCCTGCTGCAGAAGCCATTCCGCCTTCTCGCGGGCCGTGTTGCCGTAACCCCCGAGCAATGACACGAAATTGCACTGGAAGAGCACTCCGCGGCTCTTCCAGCGCTCATAGTCCTGATAGTCCATGTAGCGGTAACGCTCCGGATGCGCCAGAACCGGCGTCAAGCCCTCTGCAAACACCTTCTGTATCATCTGCTCCATACCCATGGGCGGATTGATGTACGAGGTCTCCACAAGCAGCCGGTCGCCGTCCGGGCCGATAGGAAGTATGTCGCGGTTGCGGATACGGTCCTCGAAGAGACTGTCGAGCATATTCTCTGATGCGAGATGCAGCTCTATAGATCCGTCATATTCTTTCTTTAGCGCTTCGTAACGCTCATGCAGGAAGCTGGTGCTGTTGGGGTATTCCTCCATGATATGCGGCGTGAGCCATACGCGCTTCACGCCAAGCTCCTCGTATTTCTTCAATACGGCGAGCGATTCCTCCATGGTATGTATGCCGTCGTCGACACCCGGCAGTATATGCGAATGCCAGTCGGTGAATCCCTGGAACAATCCTGACTCCTCAAGTCCGGGAGCCTTCTTGCTGAATGGCCACATCTTGTTATTACTTTATAAAGATACTTACGGTAGTGGCCACGCTGGCGAGCACCGAAGCCATGGAGAGCCAGAAGCTGGCGTTGATCTCGCTGCTTTCCGTGCGTGTGCTACGTTTGCCCATCACGTTGGGCTCCACATATACCACATCTCCTTGCTTAAGATAATAAGCCGGAGAGTTCAAGGTGGCTTGCGCATTGGTGAGGTCGAGAACATAGCTGTGCATCTTCCCGTCGACCTTGCGGAACACCCGTACATTGGTGCGCTGACCGGTCTTTACAATATCGCCGGCCCGCGTCAAAGCATCGAGCACCGTGACATTGTCCTGGTTCAGCTGTATGAATCCGGGTTCCTTGACTTCGCCCATCACGTTGACGCCGGCGTTCACGAACTCCACCGTCACTATAGGATCCTTGACCAGCTCGCGCCCGCTAAGCTCTCCCTTGATGTAGCCGGTGAGTTCCTGACGCGTCATGCCGGCTATGTGTATATTGCCCAGAAACGGGAAATCGATATCGCCGGCGGCATCCACGATATAGGGAGCTATCCCTTCGGAGCCTGTGGGAACGCTGTTGTCGCGCTTGACCCTGCCGGAAAGAGAACCGTAATTGTCGAGACGGTCGCTGTAGGCCTGGTTGTTGAAAAGTGCCGATACGGCCGGATCCTTCGCCTTTATGAGTATCAGCACACGATCGCCCGGCTGTACACGCAACGGCATTGCAGAAATCATGTTGATCACTGTCTCCGTGCCTTTTTCATTATCAGTATCCTGGAAATAAGCCACATCCTTGGGAGTGCTGCAGCCGGTGGCAACCACGGTCGTCAATACTCCTGCAAGCATCACGCGCAGAAGAGGCTTCTTTATATTCTTAATCTTCATTCATACAGGTTTTTACCCTCCGATTTCTCGCGTCCGCGTATCGTGTGGGTCAACAACATATTCATCAATGTCCATACCACTATGTCGGCGGCCACTATGATGGTGGCATTGAACACCGACGACAGCAGCAGGTTGCATATTATAAACACCGAATCGGTAATGAGTATTATAATCAGTGCCTGCCATTGCACCAGTCCCAGTGCGAGAAGCTTGTGGTGTATGTGGCATTTGTCGGGCAGGAAAGGATTGTGTCCCCGGCGTATACGGTGGAAAAACACGCGTACCACATCCAGACAGGGAAGCAATATTGGGGCTATCGCCAGTATCATGGCATTCTCTCCATAGGGGAGCGACACCGTGTCGATGTCGAACACACCTATCGACATGAACGACAGCAGCAGCCCGATGGTCAGCGAGCCGGCATCTCCCATGAATATCTTCGTATGGTTCTGCGACTTGCCGAACACGTTATAATAAAAAAAGGTCATCAGCGTGCCTACTGAGGCGCCGCATATGATGCCCATCACATATTCCCCGGCCTGCAAGTAGAGATAGCTGTAGAAGATAAAGGCTATCATCGACACTCCGGAGGCCAGCCCGTCGATGCCGTCTATAAGGTTGATCGCGTTGGTGACGTAGATGATGAGGAATATCGTCATCAGGCTTCCAGGTATCACTCCCCATTCACCGATGCCCAGAAAGCCGTAAAGGTTGTGAATCCACATCCCCGACCCCACCAGCAGGAATCCGCATATTATCTGGAAAATGAATTTGGCGCGGTAACGAACGCCTATCAGGTCGTCGGCTATGCCCACAAGAAACATCAGCAGCAACGCGCATACCAGAAACATCATCGAGACGAAACTCTTGTCGAGTGCCGACTGTACCGTCGACAGGTCTAGGCGCAATCCTACTCCAAGCACAAGAAAACAGGAAAACAGTATGGTTGGCACAAACGCTATACCGCCGAGGCGTGGTATCACGCCCCGATGTATCTTTCGTTCATTGACGTCATCGAAAAGGTTACGCCTGAATGCTATCAGCAATATCTTCGGTATTACCATACCGGTGATGAACACTGCCAACAACAGGCATACCACATAATTCGATATCCAGAAATCCATTACCGTTTAAACGTTTGATTCGGTGTTCCTACTGAGCCACAAAATTACTGCATTTTTTTTAATTTTCCAATTTTGCATATATTTGTTCATTTGCGTAATTTTGCACCCGAAATCAAAAGATAATAAATAATGTCGACACAGACAGAATCGACCAATCTGCGGAAGGTCACCACGCGGCGCCTTACCGAGATGAAACAACGCGGCGAAAAAATATCCATGCTTACGGCCTACGACTATTCGTCGGCCCTGATAGTGGACAGCGCTGGTATCGACGTGATACTGGTAGGCGACTCGGCCAGCAATGTAATGGCCGGAAATGTGACCACTCTCCCCATCACTCTCGACCAGATGATTTATCACGCCAAGTCGGTGATAAAAGGGGTGAGACGCGCGCTCGTGGTGGTGGACATGCCTTTCGGCTCATACCAGGGAAATTCCAAGGAAGCCCTCGCCTCCGCCATACGTATCATGAAAGAGAGCCATGCCGAGGCCGTCAAGATGGAAGGCGGTGCTGAAATCCGCGAGTCTATCGAAAGAATACTCTGCGCCGGCATTCCCGTGATGGGTCATCTGGGCCTTACTCCTCAGAGCATCAACAAGTTCGGAACCTACACCGTGCGTGCCCGCGAGGAAGCCGAGGCTGAAAAACTTCTTTCCGACGCCAGGATGCTCGAAGAAATAGGTTGCTTCGCCATTGTGCTTGAGAAGATTCCCGCCGAACTCACCGCTAGAGTGGCCGCCGAACTCACAATACCCATAATCGGCATCGGCGCCGGTCCGGCCGACGGCCAGGTACTCGTGATGCACGACATGCTCGGAATCAACAAGGGCTTCTCCCCCAGATTCCTCCGACGATACGCAAACCTCGCCGACATAATGCATCAGGCTATCGCCAATTATGTGGCCGACGTGAAATCCGCCGACTTCCCCAACGCCGAGGAATCTTACTGATACTTAGGCTCTGTTCCTTAGCCTGTCTGACAATGACAGGCTTTTTTATAGTCCTTTTACCGGAATCTGCCGGAAATTTATTAATTTTGCAGAGCGAAACACAAGCATGGAACAACTGAAACATGAATGCGGCGTCGCAATGGTGAGGCTCATGAAGCCGCTGGACTACTACCGGCGCAAGTATGGCACCTGGCGTTACGGGCTTGACAAACTCTATCTGATGATGGAGAAGCAGCACAACCGGGGGCAGGAAGGCGCCGGGCTGGCATGCGTCAAAATGAGAGCCGCTCCGGGCGAGGAGTTCTTGTTCCGCGAACGCGCCGAAGGCGTCAACGCTATAAAGGAAATTTTCGCCCAGGTCCACAAGTCCATTGCCGACTGCGCCGCCAATATCTCTTCCGACTCTCAGGCCGGTGTGCTCGACGACGCCGACCTCGCAAGCCGTTTTTTTCCTTTCGCCGGCGAGCTATACATGGGGCACCTCCGTTACTCCACCACCGGCAAGCGCGGTATCTCATACGTCCACCCCTTTCTACGCCGCAACAACTGGCGCGCCAAGAACCTCTGCATTTGCGCCAATTTCAATATGACCAACGTGGAGGAAATCTTCCGCACCATCGCCGTCAAGGGACAGCACCCGCGAATGATTTCCGATACATACATCCTTCTCGAGCAACTCGGCCACCGTCTCGACCGCGAGTCGGAACGTCTCTTCAACGAGGCTGTCGCTAAGGGCCTCTCCGACTGCGGCATCACCCGATACATCGAGGAGAACATAGACCTCGGCAACGTGCTGGCCACCTCCTGCGAGGTGTGGGACGGCGGATATGTGGTATGCGGCGTCACCGGCTCCGGCGAGGCTTTCGCCATGAGAGACCCCTGGGGAATAAGACCCGCCTTCTGGTTCGCCAACGACGAGGTGTTCGCCCTCGCTTCCGAACGTCCCGTGCTCCAGACATCCTTCGACATACCTGCCGACTGCGTCCGCGAGCTGCTACCAGGCCAGGCTATCCTCATCAGCGCCGACGGGCATATCAATACCCGTCAGATCTTGCAGCCGCGCAACTTCGCCGCCTGCTCTTTCGAGAGGGTATACTTCTCCCGCGGCTCCGATGCCGACATCTACCGCGAACGCAAGAAACTCGGCATAAACCTCGTGCCGCAGATCCTGCAGGCCATCGACCATGACGTGGAGAACACCGTGTTCAGCTATATACCCAACACGGCGGAAGTGGCTTTCTACGGCATGGTCCAGGGCTTCAACGAATACCTCAACCGCGAGAAGGCCCGCGCCATTCAGGAAGCCGGCGGAAACCTCTCGCCCAAGCAGCTCAACAAAATTCTCTCCCGCCGCATTCGTAGCGAAAAGGTGGCAATTAAGGATATTAAGCTGCGCACCTTCATCAGCGAAGGCGCCAGCCGGAACGACCTCGCCGCACATGTCTACGACATTACTTACGGATCCCTCCGCCCAGGTATCGACAACCTCGTGGTTATCGACGATTCCATCGTGCGCGGCACTACTCTCCGTGAATCCATAATCCGTATTCTCGACAGGCTTCACCCCAAGAGAATAGTCATCGTGTCAAGCAGCCCCATTGTCAAATATCCCGACTATTACGGCATCGACATGGCCCATATGGATGAGTTCATAGGCTTCCGCGCCGCCGTCAGACTCGCTATCGACTCCGGCCGCCACAACGTCCTGACAGAAATCTACGACAAGTGCCTCGCTCAGAAAGACTTCCCGAAGGAGAAGACCGTCAATTATGTCAGCCGTCTGTATGAGCTGTTTACCGATGACGAGATTTCGGCAAAAATGGTGGAGATGCTCCGTCCCGAGGGCGTAACCACCGACATAAGGATTGTTTTCCAGACACTCGACGGTCTGCACGACGCAATCCCCGACCACCCCGGCGACTGGTATTTCAGCGGCAATTACCCGACCCCAGGTGGTGTCAAACGCCTCAACGAAGCTTTCATATCATATATGGAGCGCTTTTACTTTAAAGACAAAAAAATAAAATAAACCCTGAGGGGGACGCTCGCGCGTTCCCCTTTGCACAATAAGACAAAAAGATGAAGAGAGCCACATTGGTCCTGGACGATGGCACCCGTTACGAAGGCTATTCCTTCGGCCACGATTCCAGTGTATCCGGCGAGGTGGTGTTCAACACCGCCATGACCGGATATCCTGAAAGTTTGACCGACCCCTCCTATGCGGGTCAGATCATGACATTGACCTATCCCCTGGCGGGCAATTACGGCGTGCCGCCGCGTCAGGAGACACCCGACGGCCTGCAGCGTTTCACCGAGAGCGACCGCATTCACGCCGCCGGCCTGATTGTCTGCGACTACTCCGAAAAGTATTCCCACTGGAACGCCGACCGCAGCCTCGCCGACTGGCTCCGCGAAGAAAATATACCCGCAATAACCGGCATCGATACCCGCGCCCTTACCAAACACCTTCGCGAAAAGGGTGTGGTCAGCGGCAGAATACTCGTGGAAGATACTCCCGAACCGGCCGCCGCCAATTATGCCGAAATAAATTTCGTGGAGAAGGTCAGCCCCGACTCCGTGACCCGTTTCAACGAGGGCAAGGGCCTCAAGAAAGTGGTTCTCGTGGACTGCGGCGCCAAATACAACATCATCCGCTGTCTCGCCGACAGGGGCGTGGAGGTGATCAGAGTTCCTTGGGACTATGATTTCAACACTCTCGACTTCGACGCTCTCTTCCTCAGCAACGGTCCCGGAAACCCCGAGACGTGCGCCGCTACCGTGGAGAACATCCGCAAGTTCATCTCCAATCCTGACGAGCGTCGCCCTCTGATGGGAATATGTCTCGGCCACCAGCTCCTCGCCAAGGCCGCCGGCGCTTCCATCTACAAACTCAAATATGGACACCGGAGCCATAATCAGCCTGCCCGCCTCGACAACGACACCCGCTGCTTCGTAACCAGCCAGAACCATGGCTACGCCGTCGACGCCGACACTCTCCCCGCCAACTGGAAACAATGGTTCCACAACATGAACGACGGCTCCAACGAGGGTATCATCCATACCTCACGCCCGTGGCGCTCCGTGCAGTTCCATCCCGAGGCCTGCGGCGGCCCTGTCGATACCGAGTTCCTCTTCGACAATTTCATCAACGATGTCAAAAACGCCTGAAACTATGACTGACAACAAGATACGCAAGGTGCTGGTATTGGGTTCCGGCGCTCTCAAAATCGGCGAGGCCGGCGAGTTCGACTACTCCGGCAGCCAGGCCCTGAAGGCCCTTCGCGAGGAAGGCATCGAAACGGTGCTCATCAATCCCAACATCGCCACCGTCCAGACCAGCGAGGGCGTCGCCGACCATATTTACTTCCTGCCCGTCACTCCATTCTTCGTGGAGAAAGTAATCGCCAAGGAACGCCCCGACGGAATTCTCCTCGCCTTCGGAGGCCAGACTGCCCTCAACTGCGGCGTCGACCTTTACCATGACGGCGTTTTCGACAAATATGGCGTGAAAGTGCTCGGTACTCCCGTGCAGTCCATAATCGATACCGAGGACCGCGAGATTTTCGTGGAGAAGCTCAACGAGATAGATGTCAAGACCATCGATTCGGAGGCCTGCGAGAATATCGATGAGGCACTGGCAGCCGCCGACCGTCTCGGCTACCCCGTGATTCTGCGTGCCGCCTATGCACTCGGCGGACTCGGCTCCGGATTCTGCGACGACGCCGACCAGCTGCGCCGCCTCGCTGAAAAGGCTTTCGCCTTCTCTCCCCAGGTGCTCGTGGAGAAAAGCCTCAAGGGCTGGAAGGAAATAGAATACGAGGTGGTCCGCGACAGGTTCGACAATTGCATCACCGTCTGCAATATGGAGAACTTCGACCCGCTGGGCATACATACCGGCGAGAGCATCGTGGTGGCTCCCTCCCAGACACTCACCAATTCCGAATACCACAAGCTGCGCGAGCTCAGCATCCGCATAGCTCGTCATATAGGCATCGTCGGCGAATGCAACGTGCAGTTTGCCCTCTGCCCCGATTCCGAGGACTACCGCGTAATCGAGGTCAACGCACGTCTGTCGCGCTCCTCGGCTCTCGCCTCCAAAGCCACCGGATATCCCCTCGCATTCGTGGCCGCCAAACTCGCCCTCGGCAACGGCCTCTTCGACATCAAGAACTCCGTAACCAAGGACACCACCGCCTTCTTCGAGCCCGCTCTCGACTATGTGGTATGCAAGATACCGCGCTGGGACCTCGGCAAATTCCGCGGCGTAAACCGCGAACTGGAGTCGTCGATGAAGTCGGTGGGCGAAGTGATGGCCATTGGCCGAACCTTCGAGGAAGCTATCCAGAAGGGCCTGCGAATGATCGGCCAGGGAATGCACGGTTTCGTCGACAACAAGGAGCTTACCGTCGACGATGTGGACCATGCTCTCCGTGCCCCTACCGACAAGCGTATTTTCGTCATAGAGAAGGCTTTCGATCAGGGATACGACATTGACCGCATACACGAACTTACGAAGATCGACAAGTGGTTCCTCCATAAGCTCAAGAAGATACACGACACCGACCGGGAGCTTCACCGGCACAATGGTCTTGAAGAGCTTCCCGAGGCGCTGCTGCGCCGCGCCAAGCGCGAAGGTTTCTCCGACTTCCAGATTGCCCGCGCCATAGGCCTCGAGAAAGACCTCGAGATGGAGGCTGCCTCTTCCGCCGTGCGCGAACACCGCAAGAAACTCGGCATCCTCCCTGTGGTAAAACAAATCGACACCCTCGCCGGCGAGTTCCCCGCCCAGACCAACTACCTCTACCTCACCTACGGCGGCGAAACCCACGACATCGATTACGAACGCGACGGCAAGTCGGTGGTGGTGCTCGGTTCCGGAGCTTACCGCATAGGTTCGTCGGTGGAGTTCGACTGGTGCGGCGTACAGGCTCTCAACACAATCCGCAAGGAGGGCTGGCATTCCGTGATGATCAACTACAACCCCGAGACCGTATCCACCGACTACGACATATGCGACCGTCTCTACTTCGACGAGCTGAGCTATGAGCGTGTGCTTGACATTCTCGACCTGGAGACGCCTCACGGCGTGGTGGTGAGCACCGGAGGTCAGATTCCCAACAACCTTGCCCTGCGTCTCGACGCCTGCGGCGTTCCCCTCCTCGGGACTTCCGCCAAAAGCATCGACAACGCTGAAGACCGCGAGAAATTCTCCGCGATGCTTGGCCGCATTGGCGTGGACCAGCCTGAATGGTCGGCGCTTACCTCTATGGAAGACATCGACAAGTTCGTAGAAAAGGTGGGATTCCCCGTGCTGGTTCGCCCGTCGTACGTCCTCTCCGGCGCTGCCATGAATGTGTGCACAAGCCCCGACCAGCTCGAGCGTTTCCTCACTATGGCCGCAAATGTCTCCAAGAAACACCCCGTGGTGGTTTCTCAATTCCTCGAGAATGCCAAGGAGGTCGAGATGGACGCCGTGGCTCAGAACGGCGAGATTATCGCCTACGCAATCTCCGAGCATGTGGAATATGCCGGTGTGCACTCCGGCGACGCAACTATCCAGTTCCCCCCGCAGAAGCTCTACGTGGAGACTGCCCGCCGTATAAAAAAAATATCCAAGCAGATAGCCCGCGAGCTCAATATCTCCGGTCCGTTCAACATCCAGTATCTCGCCCGCGAGAACGATATCAAGGTGATTGAGTGCAACCTCAGGGCATCCCGGTCGTTCCCCTTCGTGAGCAAGGTGCTCAAGACCAATTTCATAGAGATGGCCACGCGCATCATGCTCGGGCTACCCGTGGAGCGTCCCGACAAGAGCGTTTTCGACCTCGACTACGTGGGCGTGAAGGCTTCCCAGTTCTCCTTCCAGCGTCTTCAGAAGGCCGACCCCAAGCTGGGTGTCGACATGGTATCCACCGGCGAGGTGGGTTGCCTCGGCGAGGATTCCCGTCGCGCGCTCCTCACTTCAATGCTCTCCGTCGGCCTCAGAGTGCCTGAAAAGAATATCCTTCTCAGCACCGGCAACGGCAAGTCGAAAGGCGACATGCTCCGCGCCGCAAGACTCCTCCGCGACAATGGCTTCAACATCTACGCCACATGCGGAACCTCCCGACATCTCGCTGAAAACGGCATTGAGAACACCTGCGTATACTGGCCCGACCAGGAAGGAACGCCTCAGGTGCTCGACCTGCTGCACAACCATGACATAGACCTGGTGGTGAACATCCCGCGCAACAACACCGATGCCGAACTTACCAACGGATACCGCGTGCGCCGCACCGCCATAGACCTCAACATACCTCTGATAACCAACGCCCGTCTCGCCTCGGCTTTCATATACGCCTTCCTCGACGTGAATCCCGATGAAATCGAGATCAAATCATGGGAGGAATTCTGATGGGAGCCGGCAAGCTTTTCATACGCGATGTCCACATAGGCTCGCCCGACAGTGCGCCGGAACACATATGTGTCGCCGGCGGCGTGGTGCGTCAGCCCGACGCATTCCCGGAGAGTGAGGCAGATATGGTGATCGATGCCCGGGGTGCCGTGGCTATCCCCGGCCTCGTGGATGTGCATGTGCATTTCCGTGAGCCGGGCTTCGAATACAAGGAGACAATCCGCAGCGGCAGCATCGCCGCCGCCGCCGGCGGCTTCACCTCCGTATGCACAATGCCCAACCTCAAGCCGGCTCCCGACTCTATGCCCAACCTCCGCCGCCAACTCGACATCATCGATGCCGACGCCGCCATCGAGGTGCTCCCTTACGCCACAATAACCAAAAGCCGTCTCGGCGCCGAAACCATCGATTACGACGCGCTCGCTCCATATGTCTGCGGCTTCAGCGACGATGGTTCCGGCATCGACGACGACGACGTGATGCTCCGGGCTATGACCCTGATTGCACGCACCGGAAAGGTACTCGCCGAGCATTGCGAGGTTAAGGCTCTCCTTGACGGCGGTTGCATTCACAAAGGCTCTTTCGCCAGCAGCCACAACCTCCCCGGAATATGTTCCGAAAGCGAATGGCGCGAGGTGGAACGGAATATTCGCCTTGCCGAAAAGACGGGATGCCGTCTGCACATATGCCATGTCTCCACCAAGGAGAGTGTGGAGCTTATCCGCGGGGGTAAAAGGCGCGGCGTGGATGTCACCGCCGAAACTGCCGCCCATTACATAGCCTTCTGCGAAGATGACATGACCGACGACGGCCGCTTCAAGATGAACCCTCCTCTGCGCGGCGCCGACGACCGTCAGGCTCTGATACAGGGACTGCAGGACGGAACCATCGACTGCATAGCCTCCGACCATGCCCCTCATGCCCCTCATGAGAAAAATCTCGGTCTGCGACGCTCCGCTATGGGTGTCTCCGGAATTGAACTCTCGCTGCCTGCCATATACTCCTTCGCTGTCGCTTCCGGCTTGATTTCATTCCAACGGATGATAGAGCTCATGGCCATCAATCCCCGCCGCATCTTCGGCATCAAGGGTGGCCTCGGAACAGGTCATCGTGCCGACATCGCGCTGGTCGACTTCGACCGGGAATTCACCGTCGACGCCGCGAATCTTCTCTCCGCCGGAAAGGTCACGCCATTCCTCGGCACTCGCCTTAACGGCGCTGTACTCGCCACAATTGCCGGCGGCAACATCGTTTACTGCAATAGTTCATTTTCCAAACAAGTAAAAGGCAAATGAAATTCAAGGTAATAGAAAACACGCATCACAAGGGCGCCACATGGCTTATGCGGCTTCGTGGCGACACTTCATCCATAAAGCGCCCGGGACAGTTTGTCAACCTTCAGATTGACGGCTGTTTCCTGCGCCGTCCCATCTCGGTATGCGACTGGGACGACAGCACTCTCCTCCTTGCCTATGACGTGGTGGGCAAAGGTACGGAAGTCATGTCCAAGGCTTTGCCTGGTCAGGAGTTCGACATCCTCAGCGGCCTGGGAAACGGTTTCGACATCGATGCCGGCACCTCTCACCCCGTGCTCCTCGGTGGCGGGATTGGTGTGGCTCCTCTCTACGGTCTCGCCAAACGCCTCCTTGACAAGAACATACAGCCTACCGCCATCCTCGGCTTCAACAGCGCCGACCGCGTGGTGATGGACCGGATGTTCTCCGACCTCGGCATTGAGACGGTGGTGGCTACTGTCGACGGCTCCCAGGGCACGCGCGGTTTCGTCACCGATGCACTGCGTAACACCGGCATAAAGGCTGACTACTTCTACGCCTGCGGCCCTCAGCCCATGATGCGCGCTCTGTGCCGCGACATGGCAATCCCCGGCGAACTCAGCCTCGAAACCCGTATGGCTTGCGGCTTCGGTATTTGCGCCTGCTGCGCCATTCACACCTCACACGGCCCTGCCGGCGTCTGCAAGAAGGGTCCCGTTTTCAAAAAGGAGGATATCGTATGGAACGACTGAACCCAGACATGCTCAACGTCAGACTCGGCGACCTGACGCTGAAAAACCCGGTAATACCGGCAAGCGGTTGCTTCGCTTTCGGCCATGTGATGGCTCAATATTACAACCTCGACTGCCTCGGAGCAATATCCATCAAAGGGACCACCCTCAAGCCCCGTTTCGGAAACCCTCTTCCTCGCGTGGCTGAATGCTCCGCAGGAATCATTAACTCCGTGGGCCTCATGAACCCTGGCATCGATGCCGTGATTGCCGATGAACTCCCCAAACTCAGGAAGGTATATCACGGCCCGATAATCGCCAATATCAGCGGCTTTTCAATAGAGGAATATTGCGAATGCTGCGACCGTATCGACGGCCAGGAGCAGGTGGATATCGTGGAGCTTAATGTCTCCTGTCCCAACGTGCATGGCGGCGGAATGGCTTTCGGCACCTCCGAGTTCAATGTGGCTGCCGTGACCCGTGCCGTAAAACGCCATACCGCCCTACCCGTATATGTGAAGCTCAGCCCTAATGTCACCGACATAGTATCCATAGCCAAAGCGGCTGAGGATGCCGGCGCCGACGGACTCGTTTGCGTCAACACATTCCTGGGGATGCGTTTCGACCTCAAACGCCGCCGTCCCGTTGTGGCAAACACCATGGGCGGCTTCTCCGGACCGGCTATATTCCCCATGGCCCTGAGAATGGTCCATCAGGTGTCGCAGGCTGTAGGCATTCCCGTCATAGGTTGCGGTGGCGTAATGTCGGCCGATGATGTCCTCGAGATGATGCTCGCCGGAGCCAAAGCCGTCGAAGTCGGTACCGCTAACCTTATCGACCCGATGGCTTGTCACGACATCATCCACAACCTCCCCATAGCCATGAAGAAATATGGCTTCTCCTCTTTAAACGACTTAAAACCCTGGAACCCAGCGTAATATATGGAGAAAGATGTAATCATAGCATGCGACTTCCCCTCCCAGGAGGCTACCCTCGCATTTCTGGAGCGTTTCGGCGACGAACGCCCCTTTGTCAAAATCGGCATGGAGCTGTTCTACGGCGCCGGACCCGATATCGTGAAGAAACTTCGTGACCGTGGCCACAGGATATTCCTCGACCTGAAGCTTCACGATATCCCCAACACTGTCAGAAAAGCCATGCGTGTGCTCGCCGCCCAGGATATAGACATGGTCAATGTCCACGCTGCCGGCACCCGCGAGATGATGGCCGCCGCTCTGCAGGGCCTAAACGAAGGTACTCCCGAGGGCCGTAAGCGTCCCTACCTCATAGCCGTGACCCAGCTGACCTCCACAAGCCCGCAAGCTCTTGCCGACCAGCTGTACATATCCCGCTCTATGGAGGATACCATTGCCGGATATGCCCGCAATGCTAAGGAAGCGGGCCTTGACGGTGTGGTGTGCTCGCCACTTGAAGCTGCAGCCGTCAAGAAGGCCTGCGGTCAGGAGTTCCTCGCCGTGACTCCCGGTATCCGGTATCCCGATACCGGCGCCGACGACCAGAGCCGCGTCACAACTCCCGAGCGTGCCCGTCAGATCGGCTCTGACTTTATTGTAATTGGCCGCCCCATAACCGCTGCCGACGACCCCGTGGCCGCTTACCACAAGGCTCGCCGCGAATTTACAGGTAAATAACAATCATCCCTTTTGTCATGAAGAAAAAAATAGCCAAAGCGCTCCTGTCTATACGCGCGGTGTTCCTGCGCCCCGACGACCCCTTCACCTGGGCCAGCGGAATCAAGTCGCCTGTTTACTGCGACAACCGCCTCACACTCGGATACCCCGATGTCCGTAAGAAAATCGAGGAAGGCATAGCCGAGACTGTAAAGAATTATTACCCTGAGGCTCAGGCTCTTATGGGCACCTCCACGGCAGGCATCGCCCATGCTGCCATCGCCGCATGGCTCCTCGGTCTCCCTATGGGATATGTGCGCGGCGCCGCCAAGGACCATGGCCGCAACAACCGCATTGAAGGCCGGATTGAACCCGGCATGAAGGTAGTGGTTATCGAAGACCTCATCTCTACCGCCGGCAGCTGCGTGGATACCGTAGAAGCCCTACGCGAAGCTGGCGCCGATGTGCTCGGTGTAGTCTCCATCTTCACCTACGGCATGCAGAAAGGTATCGACCGTCTCGCCAAGGCCAACGTGGAGAACCACTCCCTCACCAATTTCGACACCCTGATTGAAGTGGCTGCCGAAGAAGGTTATGTCAAGGAAGACCAGCTTCCGATGCTCCGCAAATTTATCTCTTCTCCGGCCGATTGGCTCTCCTAATCATTTAGCCATGCGTCATCTTATAGACCCCACCGACCTCAGCAGCTCAGAGCTGCAGGAAATCATAGACCTGGCTCTCGACATAATAGCTGACCCTGCTCAATATGCCGATGCCTGCCGCGGCAAAAAGCTCGCTACCCTGTTCTACGAGCCCAGCACCCGTACTCGCCTATCGTTCACCTCCGCAATGATGGAGCTGGGGGGTAATGTCATCGGCTTCAGCAACGCCGCCAACTCCTCCGTAAGCAAAGGTGAGACCGTGGCCGACACCACCAAGGTGATCAGCTGCTTCGCCGACATCATTGCCATGCGTCATCCTATCGAGGGTGCTCCCCTTATCTCTGCTCTCAATGCCTCTATCCCGGTGATAAACGCCGGTGACGGCTCGCACGCTCATCCCACACAGACCCTCACCGACCTCCTCACTATCCGCCGCGAACTCGGCCGTTGTGACAACCTCACCATAGGTTTCTGCGGCGACCTCCGTTTCGGCAGAACTGTCCATTCTCTGATAAAAGCCCTCTCCAGGTTCGAGAATGTCAAGGTGGTTCTCATTGCTCCCGACGAGCTAAAGCTCCCGGCTTACATGAAGGAGGAAGTTTGCGACCGTTACGGCGTGCCTTACGAAGAGGTGGCCTCAATGGAGGAGGCTATGCCTCTGCTTGATATCTTCTACATGACCCGCGTGCAGAAAGAACGCTTCCTCGACCAGGAGGACTACGACCGCGTCAAAGACTGCTTCATCCTCACCGCCGACAAGCTTAAGAATGCCAAGCCGGAAATGAGGATTCTTCATCCGCTGCCGCGCGTCAACGAGATTGCCATAGATGTCGATGCCGACCCGCGGGCCGCTTACTTCAGACAGGTAGAGAATGGCAAATTCGTTCGCATGGCCCTGATACTCAAGTTGCTGGAGTGGTCAAAGATTCCATCGATGGAGCGGCGCCTCCTTCCCGACGGCACCATCCCCAACGCCTACCACTGCTCCAATCCCAAATGCATCAGCAACCACGAGCCTGTCGAGACCCTCTTCCGTCCCGACAGAGCCAACCCCGGCAAATACCGCTGCGTCTACTGCGAATCCAAACCCCGCTCCTGACCCCGGCCAGCTAAAGCCAGCAGAAAAAAGCCCCACCAGCTAAAGCCCCGGCCAGCTAAAGCCAGCAGGAATCAACCTCGCCTTGCGGCTCAGCACTGTGTTGAGCCGCAAGGCGAAATCCCCGCCAATCAGCAATCCCAAAAACCTCAAATTCCTAACCCCGGCCATGACAGAAGAATATTACCTCCGCCCATGCTTTCACCGCAACACCAGGCGCGCCTTCTTTCATGACTATCGCCGCCCCGGCTATTACCTTATCACCATCACAGCCGAAAAACACCGGCCCCGTTTCTCACACATCGCCCCTACAAACCCCTCCCTCACCCCTGCAAACCCCTCCCTCACCCCTGCAAACAGCTCCGATATCTCCATCACCCTGACCCCTCTCGGCGAAGCCATTGCCCGCGAGCTTGCTCTCCTGCCCGTGAAAGTGCCTGCCTTCAGCATTCGTTCCTCCATCATAATGCCCGACCACCTGCACTTCGTGCTTCACGTCGCCAAACCTCTGGACAAAGACCTCGGCACCCATATCGGTGCTTTCAAAGGCGCCTGTTCCCGCGCCTGGTGGCTATTGCAGGCCTCCGAAAGAAAAATCCACCCTCCCTCCCAAGGCCAAAGCTCCCCTTCTTCAGAAAGCCCCATTCCCGGCCATTATTCCGACAAGCGCTCAAAAAAGCCGGCCTTATTCTCACGAGGCTTCAACGACCGCATCATTTGGGACCAAGAACACCTCGAAGCGGCCATGAATTATGTCGCCGACAACCCGCGCCGGCTGATTATAAAGATGAAGCACCCTGACCTTTTCCGCCGTTACAACAAAATTCGCATCGGCGACCGCGAATTTGCCGCCTACGGCAACATATTCCTCTTACGCGATTTCGACCGACGCCAGGTAGTAATACACCGCGCCGACAGCGATGAAGTCAGGGCCTCCCACCGAAAAGAATGGCTGACATGTGCCACCAACGGCGGGGTTCTCGTCTCCCCGTTCATAAGCCCTGCCGAGAAGCAGATTCGCGACAAAGCCCTCGAGCTTGGGGGCAGGCTCATCATCATCCGCAACGAAGGCTTCGAAGAGCGCTTCAAGCCCCTGGGCCGCGAGTTCGAGCTTTGCAGCGAAGGGCGCCTTCTCCTCATAGCCCCCTGGCCCGACCAGCTTCTCCGCGCCACCGTAACCCGCTCCCAAGCCCTCCAGATGAACTCCCTTGCCAATTTCCTCGCCACCACCGACGCCCCCGCGAAGCTCCTCTCCCGCTGATTCGCCTCCCCCTTCAGCCCGCATCCTCTCTCTTCTCTCTCTTTCTCTCTCTTCTCTCTCTTCTCTCTCTTCTCTCCCCTCTGCTCTCCTTGCTTCTCTCTTTTCTCTTTCTTCTCTCCTTCTTCTCTCTTATCTCCTTCCTCATCCTCTTCTATCCTTTCTTTTCTCTCCTTCCTTTTCTCCTTCTCTCTCTTCCTTTTTCTTTTCTCTCTCTTGTTCTCTTTTTTTCGCTTCTCACCAGCCTTCTACCCTCGCCTTGCGGCTCAGCACTGTGTTGAGCCGCAAGGCGAAATCAGGCCCCGGATGCCACAGATCCGACTCCTAAAAAATCTTAAAATTATTTTTATCCCCCTTTTATCGCTGTTATTACCGCAAGAAATTGTAAATTTGCAAGTTGAAACCGAACTGAACTTTTTTGGGAAACCTGTATGCGATATAACTCACAGACCAAAATATTGCTGATGCTGGCAGCCATTTCGCTTCTGGCAGCCTGCAACAAGAAGAGCGACCTCGAGGCTTTTACAGAGCAGTCTACACTGGCAGTGACCGACTTCTCCCTCAAAGCCGACACCAAAAACCCGGGTCTCGACTCAGCATATTTCGCCATAGACCTTGACCATGGCGTGATTTACAACCCCGACTCACTGAGGCCGGGAACCCCCATCAACAAGATTATTCCCTCTATTAGCTTCAGCTCCGATGTGGAGTCGGCAGTCATCAAGATGGAAGGCGGCACAACCCGCACCGGGGAAGTAAACTACAAAGAGACAGCCACCGACTCCATCGACTTCACAGGCTCCGTGACCCTCACCCTCAAACATGGCGAGTACCAGCGCACATACCGCCTCAAGGTCAATGTGCATCAGCAGTATGCCGACTCCCTATACTGGAACGAAGCCGCACGGGTGCAGCTTCCCTCGCGTCTTCCCGACCCCCGCAGCCAGAAGACCGTGGCCCTCGCCGACACTACAGCCGTGGCCCTCATCCTCGAGAACGACGGCTCATATACCCTCTCCACCTCCAGACGGCTCTTCGAAAACATCTGGGACAAGAAAGAGATAACCATACCCTTCACACCCCGTCTCGAGACCCTCGCCGCCGCCGGCTCCGACCTGTACATGCTCGACAGCACCGGCAGCCTCTTCAAGGGCGACCTCGAAGGCAACTGGCAATCTACCGGCCAGATATGGCAGTCGATTATCGGCGCATACCTCAACAGCGCCATTGGCCTCCGCAGCGTCAACGGCCGCACCCTCTTTGCCCAATATCCTCTCACCAACCTCATAGAGAAAGAGATTCCCTCTGATTTCCCCGTCAGCGGCTATTCCGACTTCGTGACCCTGACCAATAAATGGACACTGTCGCCGGTAGCCTTCTTCATGGGTGGAGTCACCGCCGACGGCACCCTCAGCCCCGCCACATGGGCTTTCGACGGCGCCGAATGGATCCGCCTCAACGACGGAGACATCCCCGCCCTCGAACAGGCCTCCCTGATCCCTTACTACTATTACCGCTCCACCACATCTGGCAAAATCGACGAATTCCGCGTATGGATGCTTCTCGGCGGACGTAAGGCCGACAACTCCATCAACCGCACCGTTTACATCTCCCTCGACAACGGCGTTCACTGGCAGGCCGGCAGCAGCCTCCTGCAGCTCCCAGACATAATCCCCGACATGTGGGGCTGCAACAACATAGTGGCTTCTTCCCCGAAATCCTCCAATATCTCCGACAACTGGAAGATACGCTATCGCCGTAACAGCCGCGCCAGGCTCCCGTACGAAATCAACGGCGACATCATCCGCTGGCAGTGCCCATACATATACCTTATCGGCGGCACCGACTCCGAAGGCAACCTCTGCAACTCAATATGGCGCGGAGTCCTCTCCCGCCTTACATTCGTTCCAATCATCTGACACCTCCGTCTCTTGAAAAAAATCCTTGCGGCCATATTGATTGTGATGACCCTCGGGACGCTCTCCTCGCGTGCCCAGGAAGACTACCGCTTCGACATCGGAGCCGGTA
Organism: uncultured Muribaculaceae bacterium; assembly: GCA_910584525.1. GTDB lineage: Bacteria > Bacteroidota > Bacteroidia > Bacteroidales > Muribaculaceae > Lepagella. The sequence goes on from CAJUAT010000002.1 coordinate 29,830, forward strand.
TCGGCATGACCGGTTATCTCGGCGACGCCAACAACGCGAACCTCTGGAAAAACCCCAGCTGGAACGCCGAGATTCTCTTCAGATATCTCCTCAACCCAAGATTCAACTTCAAGACAAACTTCTACGTGGGTGGTCTCCGAGGCAATTCCGAACAGATGACCGACGTGTTCCCCTCACATGAGAATTATAAGTTCTCGACCATGTTCTACGAACTTGGCGAGACCGTGGAGTTTCATTTTTTCAACTACGGCATGGGGGAGACCTACCGGCGGCTGAAACGCTGGACACCCTATATCGTGGCGGGTGTCAGCGCCATGGCATGGACTGCCGAAGGACATTCCGGCTTCTCCTTCGCCATCCCCCTGGGTGTCGGCTTCAAATTCAAGCCTGCGCTCCGCTGGAACATCGGCCTCGAGTTCCTCATGAAGAAAACCTTCACCGACAAACTCGACGGCCCGCTGCTGGATGACCCCCACGGCATCCCCAGCGCCTTCATGAAAAATACCGACTGGTATTCCACCCTTACCCTCTCCATCAGCTACGAGTTCAGCAAACGGTGCGCCACGTGCCATTATCACGAAACAAAACGCAAGTGAACATAAAAATCCACATACCGGGGCTGCCCCCCGAGAGTCTTCCCAAGCACGTTGCCATAATCATGGATGGTAACGGCCGCTGGGCACGCAAACATCTCATGCAGCGAACCATGGGGCATTCCCGTGGCGTCAATTCCGTGAACCGCATCACGCGCTTCGCCTCCGACCTCGGCATCGCCAACCTTACCCTCTATGCCTTCAGCACCGAAAACTGGAACCGCCCCCGCGAGGAAGTGGACGCCCTGATGTGCCTCATCGGCGAGACAATCCTCCGCGAAGCCCCGGAGCTTAAGGAGAACAACGTGCACATCAACCTCCTCGGCGACATAGACCGTCTCCCCGAACAGGTGCAGCGCAACCTGCAGGAAGGCGTCGACCTCACCGCTTCCTGCGACGGCCTGAACCTTAACCTCTGCCTCTCATACTCCTCTCGCTGGGAAATCACCGACGCCGTCAAAGCCATCGCCGCCGATGTAGCCGCCGGCAAAATCGACCCGGCACAAATTACCGAAGACACCATCTCCTCACGTCTGCAGACCGCCGGAATCCCCGACCCCGACCTCCTCATACGTACCGGCGGCGAACAGCGTATCTCCAACTTCCTCCTTTGGCAGATCGCTTATGCCGAACTATACTTCACCGACATCCTATGGCCCGACTTCGATGAAGAGGCTTTCACCCAGGCCCTGACACAATATGCCAACCGCGAACGCCGCTTCGGCATGACTTCCGACCAAATACAATCATTGCTAAAATGAAGATCACGCTCCATATTGCCCGCATACTGCTGATCGGCACGATGCTCCTCGGGTTACGCCCGTCGGCCTCCGCCGACCTCACTCTCCCCATTCAGCCTCAACAACCGGTTGACACCATCGTCAACCCGGAAATTATATACTCCCCCATACCCAAGACCTACGAGATTGCCGGCATACGCGTCTCGGGTCTCGACTCGTCGTCCGACGACTACATCGTGATCGGTTACTCCGGTCTCTCGGTAGGCGACCGCATCGCCGTGCCCGGCGACGAAATTTCCGATGCCGTGAAACGCTTCTGGAAACAGGGCCTTTATTCCAAGGTGCAGATCAACGCCGACAAAATCGCCGGCGACAAGATATGGCTCAACATTGACCTCAAACAGCAGCCACGCCTGTCGGAACTACGCTTCGGCAACGTCAAGGGGGGCGAGAAAAAAGACATCACAGAGCGCCTCGGCATGGTTCCCGGCCAGCAGCTTACTCCCAACATCATCAACCGCGTGAAAATGCTCATCGAGGATTATTACGCCAAGAAAGGATTCAAGAACGCCAAGGTCACGCTCACTCAGACTCCCGACCTCTCCAAACAGAACCAGTCAATCCTGACCATCGACGTGGACAAAAACGCCAAGGTCAAGGTGCACAAGATACACATCGACGGCAATGAAGTCCTCTCCGACCGCAAGATCAAGAGGGTGATGAAGAAAACCACCGAGAAAAACGACCTCCTCAAGATATTCAGCCAGAAGAAATTCGTGGAGTCGGACTTCGCCGACGACCGTCAGCGAATCATCGACAAATACAACGAGCTGGGCTATCGCGACGCCAAAATCACCCACGACTCCGTGGCCCGCTACGACGACAAGACCGTCGACATCTTCCTTACCGTCGACGAAGGCAAGAAATACTACATCTCCGACATCAACTGGGTAGGCAACACAGTCTATCCCACCGAAACCCTCAATGCCGTATTAGGCATGTACCCCGGCGATGTATACAACCAAAAGATGCTCAACAAGCGCACCAATGAAGACGAAGATGCCGTGGCCAGTCTGTATACCGACAACGGCTACCTCTTCTTCAACCTTGTGCCCATCGAGGAGAGCATCCATGGCGACAGCATAGCGCTTCAGATGCGCGTGATCGAAGGGCCGCAGGCACGCATCAACCGCGTGGTGATCAACGGCAACGACCAGCTGTATGAGAAGGTGATACGCCGCGAGCTCCGCGTGCGTCCCGGCGAACTCTTCAGCAAGTCCGACCTCATGCGTTCCGCACGTGAAATTGCCGCCTCCGGCCATTTCAACCCCGAAAACATGGACATCCGCCCCGAGCCCAACGAGGGCGACGGAACAGTGGACATCGTGTTCAACCTCGAGTCGAAGGCCAACGACAAAGTGCAGCTCTCATTCGGCTGGGGTCAGAACGGCGTTACGGGACAGGTGGCGCTCTCTTTCTCCAACTTCTCCATGAAGAACCTCTTCAACCCCTCGGCCTACAAGGGTATCATACCCCGCGGCGACGGGCAGACGTTCTCCATATCGGCACAGACGAATGCCAAATATTACCAGAGCTACTCGATATCATTCTTCGACCCCTGGATCGGAGGAAGCCGTCCCAACTCGCTGAGCGTATCGGCCGACTTCTCCCGAATGACCGGCATCAACAACTCGTTCTACAACGACACCTGGGCCAACGCCTGGCAGGGTGCATACTACAACACCTATATGAACAACACCAACTACGGTGCCTCACAGTATGCCTACCAGAGCTCCTACGACCCCAACAAGGTGCTGCAGACCGCCGGCGTCAGCGTCGGTTTCGGTACCCGCCTCTCATGGCCCGACGACTACTTCCAGTTCCAGGCCGTCCTCTCTTACCGTTGGTACTACCTCAAGGACTGGTACTACATGAGCTATAAGATGCAGAACGGCACCTCCAACTCCCTGACGCTGGGACTGAACCTCACCCGCACGAGTATCGACAATCCCATCTATACCCGCCGCGGCTCAAGCTTCAGCCTCAACTTCACCTGCACGCCCCCGGCAAGCCTCTTCGGCAAGAAAGACTGGAAGAGCCTCTCCGAAATCGCCGGCAACAACAAATACACCGACGATCAGCGGCAGCGTGCCACCGACCAGCTGTACCGCTGGATAGAATACTGGAAGCTCAGCTTCAAGGCCAAGACCTTCACGCCCCTCACCGACCCCGACGGCAAATGGACCCTCGTGCTGATGGCTCGCGCCGACTTCGGCCTCATCGGTTCCTGGAACAAATACCTCTCCACGCCCTTCGAGACCTACTACTTCGGCGGCGACGGCATGACCGGCGGCAATACCTACGCCACCGAGACCATCGGTATGCGCGGTTACAAGAACGGCCAGTTCACCCCCAACTTCTACGAAGGTTACGCTTACAGCAAGTTCACCTTCGAGCTGCACTTCCCCTTCCTGCTGCAGCCCACCACCACCATCTACGCCCTCGCCTTCGTGGAGGCCGGTAACTGCTGGACGTCGGTGAAGAACTTCTCGCCCTTCGACCTCAAACGCTCCGCAGGTGTCGGCGCCCGCGTATATCTCTCCGTACTCGGCTTCCTCGGAATCGACTGGGCATATGGTTTCGACAAGGTTTGGGGACAGCGTGGCGGCAGCCAGATTCACTTCGTGCTCGGCCAGGAGTTCTAACATTTCTTAATACAGATATGTTAAACTATCAGACACGCCCGATGTCATAATCAACAAAAAAATCGCAAGAACATGAAAAAAATAGCATTGGCAATAATCATGGCGCTGACCATGGCGGCAGGCGCCTCGGCACAAAAATTCGCTCTCGTCGACATGCAGTACATCCTCCGCAATGTTCCGGCCTACGAGATGGCCAACGAACAGCTCAACCAGGTGTCGCAACGCTGGCAGAAGGAGGTCAACGAGGTTTCCAAAGAAGCCGAGACTATGTACAAGAACTATGAAGCCGACATGGTGTTCCTCACCGACGACCAGAAGAAAAAACGCGAGGAGGAGATAGTGGCCAAGGAGAACGAGGCCAAAGACCTGCGTCATAAGTACTTCGGACCTGAAGGCGAGCTTTACAAGAAACGCCAGTCGCTCATGAAGCCTATCCAGGAAGACGTATACAACGCCGTCAAGGCCGTGGCCGAGGAAAAAGGTTACCAGACCATCTTCGACCGCGCAAGCTCACAGAGCATCGTTTTCGCTTCTCCCCGTATCGACGTCAGCAACGATGTTCTCGCCAAACTCGGATATTCTAAATAAATAAATCAAACAATAATAAATATGTTAAAGAAGATTGTATTGGCCATAGCGTTGGCCATACCGTTTGTGGGAGCACAGGCGCAGTCAGCCCTGAAAATAGGTCTTGTAGACTCCGGCGCCATCATTCAGGCCATGCCCGAGACCACTCAGGCACAGACCAAAGTCAACGAAGCCAGCCAGAAATACCAGGCTGAGTTCGCCAAACTGCAGGAAGAGTTCAAGCGCCTCGTCGACGATTTCCAGGCCATGAAGCAGGATGAGCTCCAGGCTATCAAAGACCGCAAGACCCGCGAAATCGAAGCCTGCCAGCAGAAAATAGCCACTTTCCAGGAAAATGCCCAGCAGGACCTCTCCAGAATGCAGGCCGAACTTATGGGCCCCATCTTCCAGAAACTCAAGGGCGCCATCGAGACTGTAGGTAAAGAAGGCGGCTACTCCCTGATTCAGGACAACAACCCCCAGCTTACCTTCTACTACGCAGCCCCGGTTGTGGACCTCACCGCTCAGGTCAAGGCTAAGCTCGGCCTCAAGTAAATTGATTTCCATCCACCATCATATACGGAGGCCGGGATGTGTCCCGGCCTCCGCGTGATTCAGACCCTTTCACACAATGATTGGAGTATTTGACTCGGGTTACGGAGGTCTGACGATACTTCGTCAGTTCCAGGCCGTGATGCCCGGTTATGACTGGCTATATCTTGGCGACAACGCCCGGGCGCCTTACGGCACAAGGTCGTTCGATGTGGTTTACGAGTTCACGCGCCAGGCCGTGGAGCACCTTTTCCGTCAAGGGTGTCCGTTAGTGATATTGGCCTGCAACACCGCCTCTGCCAAAGCCCTGCGCACCATACAGCAGGAAGTGCTCCCCCGCCACTGGCCCGACCGGCGAGTGCTCGGCGTGATTCGCCCTACCGTTGAGGAAGTAGGCAACATCACCCGCTCACGGCATGTAGGACTCCTCGCAACCCCCGGCACCGTCAACAGCCACAGCTATGCCCTCGAAATCGAAAAGATTCAGCCCGACATAACCCTCACTGAAATGGCTTGTCCCATGTGGGTGCCGATTGTCGAATCCGGCGAGGCGCATGGCGACGGAGCCGACTGGTTTGTCAACAAATACATCAGCCAGCTCCTCGACGCCGACCCTCAGATCGACACGCTCCTCCTTGGCTGCACACACTATCCCATACTCCTCCCGAAAATCAGGAAATATGCCCCCGAAGGCATCAAGGTGGTGCCGCAAGGCGGTATTGTGGCCGACAGCCTCAAGGATTACCTGCGACGGCATCCCGAGATCGACTCCCGCTGCTCCAGAAATGGTGTAACCAGATTCCTCACCACTGAAAACCCCGATAAATTCAATACCCTGGCCTCCATCTTCCTCGACAGGCAGATCAGCGCCCGGCGTACCGACCTGTGCGTATAATTCAAAACTCTGTTCATAACACCTTATAAACAAGAAACCATGACCATCCAGGAACTTCGCGACAGCCTCCGCGGCGTCGACACGGACACCGCCATATCCCGAATCAGCGACTATATCGCCGCCCATAACGACGACGATGAGGCCTATCTGCTGCGCGGCATGAAGCATTGGAGCGCGGGACACCGTGCCAAGGCCATCAACGACTATCTCGAGGCCATACGCCTCAACCCCGACAGCCGCGCCATACAGGCCCTGCAGGCCGCCAACGATATCCTCGATTACTACAACAAGGACCTGCTCAATCCGTAGGATGCCCCGGCGTCAATGCGTGTCCCAGGGCATGATGGTGCGCGAGGCACGCGGCGCGGTGGGCTCCGTGGCGTAGACATTCCCGAAACCGCGCAACAGGGATATCGACGCCAGCCGCAGCGGCCGCGACAGCTTCCATCCCTCCGTAATATTCGATACCCACAGGTGCCCCAGCCCCTCAAGACCTCGGGTGCGACGCCGAACCTCCCCAAGAACCTCTGTCATGTCGCGCAGCTCTCGACTCGTGAATATCATCGGCTGACGTCCCGTCATGTTGAAGGTAACCCTGATTTCATCTCCATAGGTTATGGGATGCGACGTGCCCGACCCGGAACGTACGCGCCGCTCCTGTACCGAACTCATCACATGCATACCCGTGACATTCTCCGTGACTCGGATATGCAGTCCGCCACCATAACCCTTGCTCTCTGAATTCATTCTTGTTTCCATATCCTTATCCGTTTAATTTATGATGCAAAATTAGGATTCCTCACTGCCGAAGTTTTGCAGCGCAAGCCTAAAGAATCTTAAAATCTGCCGTCGGGAGCGCCCGGCTGCAATACCTCTTTGCTCCGTTTTAACATTCGGATTTTGACACTGCAACGCCTAAACCCTTTGCCGATTCGGGAATTTTTAGTAATTTTGCGGTCTAAAAGAGCAGGCACGTTCCTGCACGCAGAAATGGTGAAATGGTAGACACGAGGGACTTAAAATCCCTTGGCACGGAAGTGCCGTGTGGGTTCGAGTCCCACTTTCTGTACAATGTTACCTCCGATGATTTGTAAGCAGTACCGACAGCACTACCGAAAGCTGTACAGACATAATTACCGCGCCAAGTCTCTGAAGAGAGTCGTGTGCTCGTGTGCTTGTGTGCGTGCTGCTGTCGAAGGCATGAATAGCAAGGATTGACAAGGCTGCGCAGGCGCCCGGACATACCGGGCGCCTGCGCTTTTTACTTCAACATAATACTCAGGTTATCAGAATGAAAATTGGAGTGGTAATGGGTTCGACATCGGACCTTGGAGTGATGAAAGGAGCTTTTGAAGTGCTCGATGATTTCGGTGTGGAATATGACAAGCGCGTATTCAGCGCGCACCGCACGCCTGCCGAACTCGAAGAATGGCTCAGGGACTCGCGGGAGAAAGGCTTCTGCGCCTATATAGCGGGAGCGGGCGGCGCCGCCCATCTTGCCGGTGTGGTGGCAGCTCATACCACCCTCCCCGTGATTGGCGTCCCCATAATGTCGAAGGCTCTTCGCGGCCTCGACTCTCTCCTGGCCATGGCGCAGATGCCCTCCGGAATTCCCGTGGCAACCGTCGCCATCGACGGCGCCAAGAACGCCGCTCTCCTCGCTATTGAAATACTCGCCGTCACCGACGCCGCCCTCGCCGACAAACTCGCCGACTTCCGTCAGCGTCAGGCGCAACGAGTGCTCGAATCTCAAATCTGACCCCTTATGGCCAACAGAATATTTGTCGAGAAACGTCCCGGTTTCCGCAGCGAGGCCGACAGCCTGCGCCGCGAACTCAACACCACCCTCGGCCTTGACATCAAGGACCTGAGGCTCGTAGCCGTTTACGACCTCTTCGGCTTCTCCCCGGAGCTGCTGGGAAGCACCCGCTACGCCGTATTCGGCGAAAAGGCCACCGACACCGTCAGCGACAGCATCGACACCGAAGGGGTGACATTCCTGGCCGTGGAGCCTCTGCCCGGCCAGTTCGACCAGCGTGCCGACGCCGCTGCCGCTTGCGTCAGACTAATACAGCCCGGCGCCGACATCGACGTCACTTCCGCACGCATGTATATCTTCGACCGCCTGCTCTCCCCTGAGGAGCGCGACAAGGTGGCCCGTTATCTCATAAACGCCGTAGAGAACAGGGAGAAAGACCTCTCGCGCCTTGAGCTGCCGGCCCGCGGCACCGAGACTCCCGTGGAGGTGCTCGACGGCTTCCGCACCCTCGACCGCGATGCCGCCGACGCTTTGCGCAAGAAAATGGGCCTCGCCATGAGCACCGACGACCTTCTCGAAGCCGTAAGATATTTCACCTCCGAGGAGCGCGACCCCTCCGAAACGGAAATCCGCATCCTCGACACTTACTGGAGCGACCACTGCCGCCACACCACCTTCACCACCCGTCTCGACGACATTACCGTGGAGGATGGTCCCGGCGCCGACGATATCCGCGAGGCGCTGAAGCTGTGGAAGGATATGCGCCATGAGCTGGGCCGCGACAACAAGCCTCTGCATCTCATGGACCTCGCCACCATCGGCGCCCGCTGGCTCAAGGCCAAAGGAATACTCGATGACCTCGAGCAAAGCGAGGAAAACAACGCCTGCTCCATATATGTGGATATCGACGTTGACGGCGAGAGCCAGCGGTGGCTCCTGCAGTTCAAGAACGAGACCCACAACCATCCCACGGAGATAGAGCCTTTCGGCGGCGCCTCCACCTGTCTCGGCGGCGCCATACGCGACCCGCTGTCGGGACGTGCATATGTATACCAGGCCATGCGCGTCACCGGTGCCGGCGACATTTATGCACCCGTCGCCGACACGCTCCCCGGCAAGCTCCCCCAGCGCGTCATCACTCGCGGAGCCGCTCACGGCTATTCCAGCTATGGCAACCAGATAGGACTTGCCACGGGGCATGTCCGCGAGATTTATTATCCGGGGTATACCGCCAAACGCCTGGAGGTAGGCGCCGTGGTAGGTGCCGTACCCGCCGACGCCGTGCGGCGCGAATCGCCAAAGCCCGGCGACGTAGTGCTCATGTTCGGCGGCCGCACAGGACGCGACGGCATAGGCGGCGCTACCGGCTCTTCAAAAGAACATACCACAGAGTCCCTGACCGTTTGCGGCTCAGAGGTCCAGAAAGGAAACGCTCCCGAGGAGCGTAAGCTCTCACGCCTTTTCCGCCGTCCCGAAGTGACGCGCCTGATCAAGAAGTCTAACGACTTCGGTGCCGGAGGCGTAAGCGTCGCCATAGGCGAACTTGCCGACGGCCTTGACATATTCCTCGACAATGTCACTGTGAAATACGATGGTCTCAACCCCACCGAGCTCGCCATCAGCGAGAGCCAGGAAAGGATGTCGGCGGTGGTCGAGGCCAAAGACCGCGAGGAGTTCGAGAGATATTGCCATGAGGAGAACATCGAGGTACGGCATATCGCCAACGTCACCGACACGGGACGCATGCGTCTTTTCCGCCGTGGCAAGGCCGTGGCCGACATAGCCCGCAGCTTCATCGACTCGGCAGGTGCTCCAAGGTATACCGTGGCGCGAATCGCGGCCATAACGCCGCGCAAGCCTTTCGCCCGCGATGTGGAGGGTAGCGACCTCAGGGAAAAGATTCTCAACAACCTCGACGATGTCAACGTCACCGACCAGCGCGGTCTGGAAGAGATGTTCGACTCCACCATAGGGGCCACCACGGTGCTCATGCCCTACGGTGGCAGACATGCCGCCACGCCCACGCAGGTGTCGCTGCAGAAGCTCCCCGTGGGTGGCCGGCACACCGACACGGCCTCAATCATGAGCTACGGCTTTGACCCCTACCTTACAGAATGGAGCCCCTACCATGGTGCTGCATGGGCCGTGGTGGATGCCGCAGCAAAGGCTGTGGCCGCCGGCGCCGATTTTCATCGCCTAAGATATTCCTACCAGGAATATTTCGAGCGCATGCATACCCCCGAATCGTGGGGCAAGCCGCTGAGCGCACTGCTCGGCGCCCTTAGAATGCAGCATGAGCTCGGCCTCCCCAGCATAGGCGGCAAAGATTCCATGTCGGGAACATTCGGCGACCTCAACGTACCCCCGACGCTGATCGCTTTCGCAGTGACCACCCTGAAGGCATCCAAAGCTATCAGTCCCGAATTCAAGGAGCCACTCGACTCTCTGCATCTCATAAGCCCGCGCATACGTCCCAACGGCATGCCCGACAGCAAGAGCGTCGCCGAGGTATTCGAGAAGGTACACAAGGCCATTCTCGACGGTAAGATACGCGCCGCATGGGCCATAGGCCGCGGAGGCGTGGCGGAAGCTGTCGCCAAGATGGCTTTCGGAAACAATATCGGTGCCAACGTATCGCTCCCCGACGATAATATGCTCTTCGACACCCTGTACGGCTCTATCCTCGTGGAGACTTCCGACAGCACCCTCCTCGACATAGAGGAAGCCACATTCATAGGTACCACCACCGTTGAGGAAGAGATAAGCCTCAACGGCGAGAAGTTCGGCATCGCCGAGCTCAGGGAGCGTAACCGTCGCCGTTTCGCCACGGTCTTCCCCGACCGTACCGATGTCAGGGGTGAGGCTCCGGCAGCCGGCAGCGCAGGAAAGAATGCCCCGGAATATCCCGGCGAAGCTGTGGAACATCCGCTGGTATTCCTCCCCGTGTTCCCCGGCACCAACTGCGACTACGACATGGCCGCCGCCTTCGAGCGTGAAGGCGCCGAGACAGTCACCTCCGTATTCCGCAACCTCACTGCCGAGGATGTGGAGTCGAGCTGTCGCGAGATGGCCGAAAACATTGACCGCTGCAACATCCTGGCCCTGAGCGGAGGCTTCTCCGCCGCCGACGAGCCCGACGGCTCCGGCAAATTCATCGCCGCCGTGCTCCTCAACCCGTTGGTAAAAGAGGCAATACAGCGGCTCATCGACCGCAAAGGACTCATAATAGGCATCTGCAACGGCTTCCAGGCTCTGGTGAAATCAGGCCTGCTGCCCGACGGCAAGATAGGATGCCTTTCGGAGGAGTCGCCGACACTCGCCCGCAACGACATCAACAGACACATCTCGCAGATTGCCGCCACACGTGTGGGCACTACCGCCAGCCCTTGGCTCAAAGGTTTCAATACCGGCGACATCCACAAGATTGCCATGAGCCATGGCGAAGGTCGATTCACTATTAGCAAAGACCTCGCCGCCCGTCTCTTCGACAATGGCCAGGTAGCCTTCCAGTACGCCGACATCGAGGGGAATCCTACCATGAACTCCCCCGAGAACCCCAACGGCTCCGTATGCGCCATAGAAGGAATCATCAGCCCCGACGGACTGATTCTCGGCAAGATGGGCCACTCCGAACGTTACGCCGACGGCCTCATGATCAACGTCCCCGGCGATAAGTCACAGAACCTCTTCCGCAATGCCGTAAACTACTTCCGCAAGAAATAATCCCCGGCATTCAGCTCCTCATCAGAATAAAAAAAACTAAAAAAACAAGCATAAGAAAATGGAAAAGAAAGAGATGCTCTACGAAGGCAAAGCCAAGCAGGTATATGCCACCGACAACGATGACCTGGTAATCATCCACTACAAGGACGATGCCACGGCCTTCAACAATCTGAAGCACGCCACCATCGGTTCGAAGGGTGTACTCAACAACGAGATCACGACCATTATCTTCAACAAGCTGAAGGAGGCCGGCATACCCACGCACTATGTGGAGACTCTCAACGACCGCGACCAGCTGTGCCGCAAGGTAAGCATCGTGCCGCTGGAAGTGATAGTACGCAACGTGATAGCAGGCTCTATGGCCAAGCGTCTGGGCATAGAGGAAGGCACCCCCGCCCCCAACACCATCTTCGAGATATGCTACAAGGATGATGCCCTCGGCGACCCGCTGATCAACGACCACCACGCCGTGGCTCTCGGCGCCGCCACCTACGATGAGCTCAATACCATCTACGACCTCACCGGACGCATCAACGAGCTCCTCAAGGACATCTTTGCAAAAATCAACATCCGCCTCGTCGACTTCAAGATAGAGTTCGGCAAGACCTCCGACGGCGAGATTGTGCTTGCCGACGAGATAAGCCCCGACACCTGCCGTCTCTGGGACAGGGACACCAACGAGAAGCTCGACAAGGACCGTTTCCGTCGCGACCTCGGCAACGTGATTGGCGCCTACCGCGAGATTGACGCCCGCCTTAACAGCATCAAATAAAGCTTAAGTAACAGTTATACTTATCATGGCAGAACATTATGAAGCCTCGGGCGTAAACTTGGAGGCGGGCTATGAGGTGGTGAGCCGCATCAAGAAGCATGTGGCGTCAACCACCCGCAAGGGATGCATGGGAGGCATAGGAGCCTTCGGCGGCATGTTCGACCTCGGAGCTCTCGGCATGAAGCATCCGGTGCTCGTAAGCGGCACCGACGGCGTGGGCACCAAGCTCAAGCTGGCCTTCGAGATGGGTATCCACGACACGGTGGGCATCGACGCTGTGGCCATGTGCGTCAACGACGTCCTCGCCCAGGGTGCCGAACCTCTGATATTCCTCGACTATGTGGCCGTAGGCAAGAATGAGCCTGCCGTCGTGGAGGCCATAGTCGCCGGCGTCGCCGACGGATGCCGCCAGGCCGGATGCGCACTCGTCGGCGGAGAAACTGCCGAAATGCCCGGCATGTACGACCCCGACGAATACGACATTGCCGGTTTCACTGTCGGCGCCGTTGAAAAAGACAACCTCATCGACGGCTCTCTTGTAGCCGAGAACGATGTCCTCATAGGCATCCCTTCCACCGGCGTCCACTCCAACGGATTCTCGCTCGTGCGCAAGATTGTCAGAGATGCTGCCCTCGACCTGCACAGCATATATCCCGAACTGGGTCACAAGCCGCTCGGCGAAGTGCTCCTCACTCCCACAAGGATATATGTCAAACCGGTCCTCGAACTTCTGGGCAAAGTGTCGGTGCACGGCGTGGCCCATATCACCGGCGGCGGTTTCGACGAGAATATACCCCGCATACTCCCCGACGGCCTGGCCGCAAGCATCAAGGAAGGCTCCTGGCAGATCCTGCCCGTGTTCCAGTTCCTTGAAAAACATGGCAACATACCCCACCGCGAGATGTTCAACATCTTCAACATGGGTATCGGTATGGTCATAGCCGTATCCGATGCGGATGCCCCCGCGGCTCTCGCCTCGCTTCAGGAGTCGGGCCTCAAGCCTTCCATTATCGGAAAGGTCGTGCCCGGTAAAGGTGTTTCCATTTCTTAAAATATACAAAACTAAAACAGAAAAGATGCGCGCATTATTCAGCGTAAGCGATAAAAGAGGATTAGTAGACTTTGCCCGCGGGCTGTCGGCCTGCGGCTGGGAAATCATAGCCACAGGCGGCACACAGAAGCTTCTCGAAGAGAGCGGCGTGAAGACCACCGGCATATCGGAAGTCACCGGTTTCCCGGAGATATGCGGAGGTCGTGTCAAGACCCTTCATCCCCGTGTTCACGGAGGTCTCTTGGGACGCCGCGACAACGAAGGCGACATGCAGCAGCTCAAGGAGAACGGCATCGAGACCATCGAGATGGTATGCGTCAACCTCTACCCTTTCGAGGCTACGGTTGCCAAACCCGACTGCACCCTTGAGGATGCCGTGGAACATATCGACATAGGCGGCCCGTCGATGCTTCGCAGCGCCGCCAAGAACTTCAACGCCGTCACCGTGGTCTGCGACCCTGACGACTACTCAAAGGTGCTCGACGAGATACGCGCCGACGGCAACACGTCCCTGGAAACACGCCTCACCCTCTCCGCAAAGGCTTACACCCACACCGCCATATACGACAGCCATATCGCCGAATATATGCGTCGTCAGGCCAACCTTCCCGAGAAGCTGTTCCTCAACTTCGACCTCGTTCAGCCGCTGCGCTACGGCGAGAACCCCCACCAGCAGGCCAAGTTCTACAAGGAGGCCGAGCCGGGCACCTATTCCGTGGCCGGCGCCCGTCAGATACAGGGCAAGGAGCTGAGCTACAACAACATCCAGGACGCCAACGCCGCCCTGGAGATTGTGAGCGAGTTCACAGAGCCCTTCTGCGTAGGTCTCAAGCACATGAATCCCTGCGGGGCAGCCGTCGGCAAGGATGCCGCCGAGGCGTGGCAAAGAGCTTATGAGGCCGACAAGGTAAGCATTTACGGCGGTATCGTGGCCTTCAACCGCGAGGTTACCCTCGACATCGCCAAGGCTCTAAAACCCATATTCCTCGAAATCGTGATGGCACCCTCCTTCAGCGCAGAGGCCCTCGAGCTGCTGGCTACCAAGAAGAACCTCCGCGTGCTCGTGATCGACATGTCGGCGCCGCGTTGCAAACGCCCCAAATATACGGGGGTCACCGGCGGCCTTCTCGTACAGGATGCCGATACGGAATGTGTGGAGGTCACCACCGACATGTGCGTGACCGACCGCAAACCCTCGGCTCAGGAACTCGCCGACATAAACTTCGGCTGGAAGATTGTGAAGCATGTCAAGAGCAACGCCATAGTAGTGGTGAAGGATGGAGCCACTCTGGGAGTGGGCGCCGGACAGATGAACCGTGTGGGATCGGCCGGCATAGCCCTCGAGGAGGCCAAGGCTGCCGGCGCCGTCTCCGGCCTCGTGCTCGCCTCCGACGGATTCCTCCCCTTCGACGATACCGTTGACCAGGCTGCGCAGTATGGCGTCAGCGCCATTGTTCAGCCCGGCGGTTCCATTCGCGACAACGACTCCATCGTCAAGGCCAATGAGAAGGGTATCGCCATGATGTTCACAGGCATGCGCCATTTCAAACACTGATTTTCGTAACCTATGTATAATGTACTGGTAATAGGAAGCGGAGGCCGGGAGCACGCCATAGTGGAGGCGCTTCGGCACTCGCCGTCGGTGGAGCGGGTATACTGCGCCCCCGGCAACGCCGGCATCAACACCCAGGCCACTCCCGTGGAGATTCCCGTCGACGACATCGACGCTTTGGCGCGTTTCGCCACCGACACATCCATCAACCTCACGGTGGTGGGTCCCGAGGTACCGCTGTCGATGGGCATCGTCGACGAGTTCCTTCGCCGCGGCCTGCGCATCTTCGGCCCCACGAAAAGCGCCGCACGCATAGAGTCGAGCAAAGCTTTCGCCAAGGAACTCATGGCACGCCACGGCATACCCACGGCAGCCTCCCGCACCTTCGACGACTTCGTCCAGGCTCTCGCCTATGTCAAGGCTGGTCCGGAGCGGTCGGTGATCAAATACGACGGTCTTGCCGCCGGCAAGGGTGTGGTGGTGGCCGCAAACCATGCCGAAGCCGAGGAGGCCCTCAGAAGCATGCTCCTCGACGATGAGTTCGGAAAGGGGAAGGTGGTCGTGGAGGAATTCCTCGACGGTCCCGAGTTCTCCTTCATGTGTCTTGTGAACGGCACCAAGGTATATCCGCTGGCAGTGGCCCGCGACCATAAACGCGCCTACGACAACGACGAAGGCCCCAACACGGGCGGCATGGGAGCCTATTCACCCGTGCCTTTCGTCACCGAAGAGATACGGCAGACCGCCCTCGACACCATCATGCGCCCCGTGGCAAAGGCTATGGCCGACGAAGGAATTCCCTTCACCGGTGTCCTTTACGGAGGCCTTATCCTCAACAATGGCGTGCCGAAGGTCATTGAGTTCAACGCCCGCTTCGGCGACCCCGAGACGGAGGTGGTGCTCCCGCGCATGAAGTCAGACTTCTGCAAGGTTCTCGACGCCGTCATCGACGGCAAGGACACCGATATAGAATGGAATCCCGACACATTCCTCGGCATAGTGCTGGCCGCCGAAGGTTATCCCGGCTCCTACGCCAAAGGGATAGTCCTCAACGGCATAGACTCAATCGAAGGGAATGTGCACCATATGGGCACAGCTGTCGTGGATGGCTCTCTTGTAAGCAAGGGAGGCCGCGTCATGATGGTGGGCGCACATGCTCCCTCTCTCTCCGAAGCCCGTGACAAGGCCCTCAGAGATGCCCGCAATATTCTCAAACAGAGTCCCGGTCTTTTCTGCCGCTCCGACATAGGCGCCAAAGAAACTACCGTTAACAACTGAACATCGACGGAAAGCATATGAACATCGACGGAAAAGCATTGGCGAAGGCCACCAAGGAGAATGTGGCCGCAAAAGTCAGGGAATGCGTTGAGAAATATGGACGCGCCCCCCATCTGGCAGTGATACTCGTCGGGGAAGACCCCGCCTCCCAGACGTACGTGCGTTCCAAAGGGAAGGATGCCGAGCAGGTGGGCTTCAGGTCCACCACCATCCGTATGCCCGAGAGCACGAGCGAGGAGGAACTTCTGGCCGAGATATCTCGACTCAACGCCGACACGGAGGTTGACGGAGTGCTCGTGCAGCTCCCCGTACCCCGCCATATCGACGAAAACCGCGTGATCGAGGCCATAAGCGCCGAGAAGGATGTCGACGGCTTCCACCCCTCCAACGTTGCCGGCCTGTGGCAGAAACGGCCCCATGTGGCTCCTTGCACGCCAAAAGGCATCATGAAGATGCTCGACGACAACAACGTGGAACTCGAGGGGAAGAAGGCCGTGGTGATAGGACGCAGCAATATCGTGGGTCTGCCCATGGCCAAGATGCTTCTCGACCGCAACGCCACCGTAACCATCGCCCACAGCCGCACCAAAAACCTCCCCGAGGTGGCCGCGCAGGCTGATATTCTCGTGGTGGCCGTGGGTCGCCCCAGGTTCGCCGGCAAGGACTTCGTGAAACCTGGTGCCGTAGTGATTGACGTGGGCATCAACCGCGACCCCGAAACGGGCAAGCTCGTGGGGGATGTCGACTACGACGAGGTGGCTCCCATAGCCTCACTCATCACCCCGGTACCCGGCGGTGTCGGCCCCATGACCCGCGCATGCCTCATGGAGAACACTCTCGAGTGTTTCCTCGCAAAATTCTAACCATTTCCCCAATCCAGATTACAGCCATACAATGATAGAAAGATATTCACGGCCCGGGATGCGCGCCGTATGGACGGAGCAGAACAAGTTCGAGGCCTATCTCAAAGTGGAGCTTCTGAGCGCGGAGGCCTGGCGCGAGCTGGGTGTTGTCCCCGCCGAAGATATAGAGAAACTCTATGCCAAGGCCTCTTTCTCCATACCACGCATCAAGGAGATAGAGGAGCAGACACGCCATGACATAGTGGCCTTCACGCGCACCGTCAGCGAGAGTCTCGGCGATGAACGCAAATGGATCCACTATGGTCTGACGAGCACCGATGTCGTTGACACAGCCAACGGTTATCTGCTCAAGCAGGCCAACGACATACTTCGCGAAGACCTTGCCCGCTTCGCCGAGATGCTGCGGGGGCAGGCCATGAAGTACAAGGAGACACCCTGCATAGGACGCACGCACGGCATTCATGCCGACATCACCAGCTTCGGCCTCAAATGGGCCTTGTGGTACGAGGAGATGCAGCGCAACATCCGCCGCTTCGAGGAGGCGGCCCGCGGCGTGGAGGTCGGCAAGATCAGCGGCGCCGTAGGTAACTACGCCAACATTCCTCCTTTCGTGCAGGAATATGTCTGCGAGCACCTCGGCATCGACTCCGCAGCCGTATCCACACAGGTGATACAGCGCGACCGCCACGCATGGTATCTGGCGGCTATCGCCGTGATAGGCGCCAGCATCGAACAGATGGCCATGGAGGTCCGCAACCTCCAGCGCACCGAGGTGCATGAGGTGGAGGAGGCTTTCGGCAAAGGTCAGAAAGGCTCTTCGGCCATGCCCCACAAACGCAACCCCATAGGCTCCGAGAACATGTGCGGCTGCGCCCGCGTGCTTCGCGGTTATATGGAGACCGCTTACCAGAATGTGGCCCTATGGCATGAACGCGACATCTCCCACTCCGCCACCGAACGCATCATCCTCCCCGACGCGACACAGCTCCTCGACTACATGCTCAACAGGATGATGAACATACTCGGCAACCTCACAGTCTTTGCCGACAAGATGAAGAGCAACATATACATCACCAACGGAGTGATTTTCGCCCAGCGCGTCATGAACGCCCTCATCAACAAAGGCTTCACACGCGAGAAGGCTTACGACACGGTCCAGCCCATAGCCATGAAGGCCATGGAACTCGGTATGCCTTATGCCGATCTCCTCGCCAAGGATCCCACAGTGTCGGAAAACCTCTCCAAAGAGGAACTCGACAACTGCTTCACTCTCGATTACTATTTCAAGAACGTCGATTATATCTACAGCAAAGTCTTCGGAACAAATAACCAATAAAGACATGTCACAGACATTAGTAGTGGTCGGCTCCCAGTGGGGCGACGAAGGTAAAGGGAAGATCACGGATTATTTCGCGCGTCACGCCGACATGGTGGTACGCTACCAGGGGGGCAACAACGCGGGGCATTCAGTAGCTTTCGACGGAAAGAAGTATTCCCTGCAGTCGATACCGTCAGGCATCTTCAATCCCGCCACCGTCAACGTGATGGGCAACGGGATGGTCATCGACCCGCTGTCGGTGCTCCGCGAACTGAAGGCTCTGGAGGAGAAGGGCATCAAGGATTACCAGCTGTTCATCTCCACACGCGCGGCAATGGTGATGCCGTGGCATCCCGTTCTCGACGGAGCCTATGAGGGTAACCGCGGCGAGGCAAAGATCGGTACCACCAAGAAGGGTATCGGTCCATGCTACAGCGACAAGTACTCGCGCATAGGCATGCGCATAGGCGACCTTCTCGAGCCTGATTACTTCCGCGAGCGGCTCGAGGCGGCTCTCGCCGTCAAGAACCCCGAGCTCCGTATGCTCGGCCTCCCCGAGTTCAACGCCGACGAGGTCTTCGACCTATACATGGAGGCTGCCGCGAAGCTACGGCCCATGATCACCGACACCTCGGCGCTGGTGAACCGCCATCTCGAAGGCGACAACAACATCCTTTTCGAAGGGGCGCAGGGAATGATGCTCTGCATCGACCACGGCACCTATCCCTATGTGACCTCGTCGTCGCCGTCGGCGGCCTCAGCACCCGTAGGCGCCGGAATTGCCCCGCAGTGGATAAAGACGGTGGCCGGCGTGCTGAAGGCTTATTGCACGCGCGTGGGCGAAGGCCCGTTCCCGACAGAGCTTCACGATGAAATTGGCGACGGCATACGCGAACGCGGCCATGAATACGGCACCGTCACCGGCCGCCCTCGCCGCGTAGGCTGGCTCGATGCCCAGGTGGCCAGATACACCGCGCGACTCTCCGGTATCACTCACTGGACAGTGACCCTCCTCGATGTGCTCAGCGGTATCGACACCCTCCGCATCTGCAAGGGTTATGAGCTCGACGGAGAAATCATCGAGAACCCGCCATCCACTATAGCCGCCCTCCAGCGCGTAAAGCCTATTTTCGTGGAACTCCCCGGCTGGAAGGAGGACATCACCGGTGTGACATCCTACGACCAGCTCCCGCAGAACGCCAAGAATTATCTCGCCAAAATCGGCGAGCTTACCGGCGTACCCGTAGGCCTCGTGTCGGTAGGCCCCGACAGAGACCAGACTTTCATCGTCGCCGACGAACTCAAGAAATTTATCAAATAAGAATCTTATTAAATCACGATACATGTCTTT
Source organism: uncultured Muribaculaceae bacterium (assembly GCA_910584525.1). Taxonomy (GTDB): domain Bacteria; phylum Bacteroidota; class Bacteroidia; order Bacteroidales; family Muribaculaceae; genus Lepagella. The sequence continues at coordinate 49,549 of CAJUAT010000002.1, forward strand.
CGAATCAGAAAAGATAATGCAGGAAGGTTTCACCTTCGACGATGTGCTGCTGGTGCCTTCCTATTCTGAGGTTACGCCCAACGCAGTGGAGCTGAAGTCGCGCTTCTCGCGCAACATAGAGCTGAACATACCGATGGTCTCGGCGGCCATGGATACTGTCACGGAGGCTCAGATGGCCATAGCGATAGCCCGCGAGGGAGGAATAGGCGTGATCCACAAGAACATGAGCATCGCCGCCCAGGCCGCCCAGGTACGCAAGGTGAAACGCGCCGACTCCGGCATGATCTACGACCCCATCACCATCACCCGCAATGAAACCGTGGCCGACGCCCTCAAGCTCATGCGCGACAACCGCATCGGCGGCATACCCGTGGTCGACGACGAGAAACACCTCATCGGCATCATCACCAACCGCGACCTCCGTTTCCAGGCCGACCTCTCTCTGCCCGTAGGCAACATCATGACCTCCGACAACCTCATCACCACCAAGGCCGGCACCGACATGGCCGAGGCCGCCAAGATTCTCCTTCACAACAAAATAGAGAAGCTCCCGGTGGTTGACGACGACAACCGTCTCATAGGGCTTATCACCTACCGCGACATCACGAAGATCGCCGAGTTTCCGCGTGCCTGCAAGGACAGCAAGGGACGTCTGCGCGTGGCTGCCGGCGTAGGTGTCACCGCCGACACTCTCGACAGGGTAAAGGCTCTCGTGGAGAATGGTGTTGACGCCGTGGTGATCGACACGGCCCATGGCCATTCGGCAAATGTGGTGCGCACCCTCAAGGCTGTCAAGGAGGCTTATCCGGAGCTTGACGTGGTGGTGGGCAACATAGCCACCGCCGAGGCTGCCGAGTTCCTCATCGACGCCGGCGCCGACGGTATAAAGGTGGGCATAGGACCCGGCTCCATATGCACCACGCGTATAGTGGCCGGTGTGGGTGTACCGCAGCTCACGGCCATCTTCGACGCCGCCCAGGCTGCCCATAAACGAGGAATACCCGTGATTGCCGACGGAGGTCTCCGCTATTCCGGCGACATCGTAAAGGCCCTCGCCGCCGGCGGAGACTGCGTGATGATGGGCTCAATGTTCGCCGGCGTTGAGGAAAGTCCCGGCGAAACCATCATATACAACGGCCGCAAATTCAAGGGATACCGCGGCATGGGCTCCATAGAGGCCATGCAGGCCGGCTCCAAGGACCGCTACTTCCAGGGTGACCAGTGCGACGCCTCCAAGCTCGTGCCCGAGGGCATCGTGGCCCGCGTCCCCTATAAAGGCTCCCTCGGCGAAACCGTATACCAGCTCATCGGCGGCCTCCGCTCCGGCATGGGGTATGTCGGCGCCAAGGACATCAACGCGCTCCACAACGCCAGATTCGTCAAAATCACCTCTGCCGCAGTGGTCGAGAACCATCCCCATGATGTGACCATCACCAAGGAGGCACCAAACTATTCAAGAGCCGAAGGATAATGGAGAAGATTCTGATACTCGATTTCGGATCGCAGTACACGCAGCTCATAGCGCGGCGCGTGCGCGAGCTGAACGTATATTGCGAGATACACCCCTTCAACAAAATACCGGCTATCGACGCCGACGTGAAGGGTGTGATACTGTCGGGAAGTCCGTCGTCGGTACGCGATGCGGAGGCTCCCGTGCCCGACCTGTCGGAGATAAAGGGAAAGCTGCCGCTGCTGGGCGTATGCTATGGAGCTCAATATCTTGCCTACGCCTACGGCGGCGAGGTTGAAGGCGCTCCCAGCCGCGAGTATGGCCGCGCCATGCTCTCCGTGACTGCCCCCGGGGATCCACTGATGAATGGCCTTCCCTCGCCCACACAGGTCTGGATGTCGCACGGTGACACCATCACCGCCGCGCCGGCAAATTATGAAATAATCGGCTCCACCGATACGGTAAAATATGCCGCCTATCATATCGGCGGCGAGATGACGTGGGGCATTCAGTTCCATCCGGAGGTGTTCCACTCCACCGACGGTCCGCGGCTGTTGCGCAATTTCGTTATGGAGATATGCGGCTGCGCGGGCACATGGAGCCCGGCGTCGTTCATCGACTCGACCGTGGCCGAACTCAAGGAACGCCTCGGCGACGACAAGGTGATCCTGGGTCTCTCAGGCGGCGTCGATTCGTCGGTGGCCGCCGTGCTCCTGCACAGGGCTATCGGCAAGAACCTCCACTGCATATTCGTCAACAATGGTCTGCTTCGCGCCAATGAGTTCGACTATGTGCTGGCTTCATACAAGGGCATGGGGCTCAACGTGACCGGCGTGGATGCCTCCGCCCGGTTCTATGCCGACCTCAAGGGCGTCACCGACCCCGAGCAGAAACGCAAGATCATAGGCCGCGACTTCGTGGAGGTGTTCAACGAGGAAGCCAAGAAGGTGGAAGGTGCCCGCTGGCTGGGCCAGGGCACCATCTATCCCGATGTCATCGAGAGCTGCTCGGTGAAAGGTCCTTCGGCCACCATCAAGAGCCACCATAATGTGGGCGGTCTTCCCAAGGAGATGAACCTGCAGGTTGTGGAGCCGCTGCGCCTCCTCTTCAAGGATGAGGTGCGCCGCGTTGGCAAGGCTTTGGGTATCGACCCCGCTCTTTTAGGGCGTCACCCCTTCCCGGGTCCCGGCCTCGGCATACGGATCCTCGGCGATGTCACTGCTGAAAAGGTGCGCATCCTTCAGCAGGCCGACAAGATATTCATCGACAATCTGCGCGAGTCGGGCTGGTACGACAAGGTATGGCAGGCCGGCGTGATGCTTCTGCCCGTGCAGAGTGTGGGCGTGATGGGCGACGAGCGCACATATGAGAACTGCGTGGCTCTCCGCGCAGTAATATCCACCGACGGTATGACCGCCGACTGGGTACACCTCCCCTATGAGCTCCTCGCCAAAGTCAGCAACGAGATCATCAACAAGGTGCGCGGCGTCAACCGCGTAGTCTACGACATCTCCTCCAAACCGCCAGCCACCATCGAGTGGGAGTAAACATTAATTTTGAATGTGGAATTTTGGAATTTGGAATTACATCTCAGATAATTTCAAATTCCAAAATTATTTTTAGCTATTTTTAACATTCGGGGGGGGGGGTAATTTTGGATTCTTTTTGCTTACTTTGCAGAATGATTGTACACGTATGCAATCATGATACCATATCATTAGTACAAATCTAATCATAGTATAAATCAAATTTCGAGATGATCATGAAGAAAATCTACATGAAGGTACTTGTCATCCTGGCGATACTGGGACTGGCATTGCCGGCCATGGGCGAAGACTGCATGATGCATATCCGCACGGTCAAGGGCGAGACTCTGGATGTCAAAGTCACAGAACGCACCGCCGCCGCCACCTATGGCAATCTGCCGGCATATCCGGCCTCCGTATTTTTTGCCTATACCGGCCAAATCACCACTGCCGAGGATGGACGTCCCATTCCCGAGGAAATAGATGGCGTGGCCCAAGGCGCCATTCTCTGCGAGATGCTCCTGTCGGAGATTGACGAAATCAACTTCTCCGGCCTCAGCGCCATCAATGAGGTTGCCGGCGACAAAATGGGCGTTACCGTCACCGACGGCGTGATGCGCATTAGCCGCGCCAGCGAACCTGTGCACGTAACCGTGGCCACCCTGGCCGGCATCCTGGCCTACGACAGAACCATCTCCTCCGACACCGAGATCGACCTCAACCGTTACGGCAAAGGCATATATACCGTAGCCGCCGGCTCGCTAACCTTTAAAATCCTTGTAGAATGAAAGCAGCAGTAAAAATCATGGCGACAGCATTGATGACATTGCTGTCAGGGATTGGCGCCACCGCCGCCGTAGAGAATCCAAGCCTCGGCACGCGTGTCGATTACATCAACCCCTGGGGACATCGAGTATGGTCCACAAATATCCAAGATTACGGTATTATGGGCCAAGCCCTTTTCCAGATCACCAATGGAGAGAGCGGATGGTACGTGACAAACTCGCAGACCACCAACGGATGGTCGTTTGTCAAGAGCGTCAAGTTCATACCCTGGGGAACAGAAGCCAACAACCTCAACATCGAGACTGAGATCCCGACGGAGTATTATGTAAAGTCGTCGAAAAAGAAACCCCGCCGCATCAACGCCGAGACAGAAATGGACTTCAACGCCCTCTGCGGCGATACCGTGGTGCTCGTGATGGAACTCCCCGACAAGGCTTATCCCAATGTAGATTTACTTTACAGATATACAGCAGTAACACCCGACGGCGAGGAGAGGTGGCTTGACCAAAGCGCTGTGCCTTTCGCCTCTATGGCTTCCTTTTTTATGGTACAAAACCCCCGTGTTCTTACAGATCCGAGGAATGCCAATTGGCTCGATCAATTCATGGGATCTGAATGGTTCGATCGTCTTCCCGCCAATGACAAAAGCAAGAACCGCTGGGCCTTTGAATTCATAATGCCCAACGAACCGATAAGCCTCAAGATAGATTATGACTATGCCGATGGCAAGATACTGGGACAGGTAATCGGCAACATTCTTTACAGCTCTCTTTACACCCAGTTTGGCGATTTGGACTTCAACGGCAATACGGGCGAAAACTGGGTAATGCGCTACTTCGGAGATGGATTGTCGCAGGAACAGATCAGCAATTTGACTGTCAAAGAGATTTCGTTATTAAATCTGTCTATTCTGAACAAAGCCAATACGCTGATCAACGCAATCCCGTGGGCCGACTATTACTGCGGCATCATACTGTCGAATTACGTTCTCGACCGTCTCGACATGTTCGACAGTGCCACAGAAGCAGAGCGTGAGAATGCCAGGGCACAGCTCCTCTCCCTGCGTGCACACTGCTACACTCGCATACTCCAGATTTACGGCAACCGCTGGCAGGATTCCAACAATGGTGCCGCGCTCTGCGCTCCCCTCCTGACCGACTCCAAGGATATCAATAAGCCTCTCTCCTCGATGAAAGAGATCAAGGATCAGATATACAGCGACCTTGATGCCGCCATAGCCATATTCAAGGCCAACAACTTCAAGCGCGACGACCTGCTGCAGCCCGACCTCAATGTGGCCCGCGGCCTCAAGATGCGTGCCGCCATCCTCGCCGAAGACTGGAATGCCGCCAAGCAAATGGCCGAAGAGATTCTGACCATCGCCCCCCTTTCTACCAACGAGGACATGCTCTCCGGCTTCTATACCCGCCGCGACAGCTGGCTCTGGGGCGCCCAGGCTATACATAAAATATCAGACGACCATGACCGGCAGATATATTACTGGGCACCGCAAAATTATAGCGCCTGCAACGGCACTTATACGGCAGCTTGGGGTATAGGTCCCAATGCCATCGACCGTGACCTCTGGCTGAAGATTCCCGCCAACGACATGCGCCGGAACCTTTTCGCAATGCCCGAGATGCTTACAAACATAAAAATGAAAAATGTCGCCAACTGGTACAATAGCGCCAACGTAACTGCCAATGAACTCTTCTTCTGCTACAACGGCAGCCAGACCACAGCTTCGAAATACGTGGCCAATCAGTATAAGGAGCAACGCCCGGAGGCCAATGCCTTCGTTATCGGCGAGCAATATGTACCCATACCATTCGGTGCACAGCTGAAATTCTGGGGCACAGACAGCGCTTACGGTTATGATTACCTGAATCCCGACTCAAAGAGCGCCACAGTGTTCATGCGCAGCGACGAGGTATTGCTTGCACAGGCAGAGGCATGCTTCATGCTCGGCGATGAAGCCACAGCTCTTCAGCTCGTCAACAAGCTCAACATGATGCGCGGCTCCGACGCCTCGGCATCCAAAGGTCAGGCCCTCCTCGACGAAATCCGCTTCACCCGCCGCATAGAACTCTGGGGCGAAGGCTTCGGCTTCTTCGACCAGAAACGCTGGAACCTCCCCATGAAACGCAACATATGGAAATCCGGCGACACCACCTCAGGCAACTGGCCTGCACCCCTGACGGGAGCCGCCAATGTGGCCGTATCGGCTGCCAACGGCTGGCGTGCCCCGATTCCCGCCTACTACCTGCAGCATAACCCCAACATCGATATAACCAAGATGGGATATACCGGTGTCACAGGTTACGAAACACAGCAGAAGGCTCCCGCCGCCAAAGCTCCGGCAACCGGCAAGGAAGCAAAAGGAATGAGCAAGGAAGTGCAGAAAGCCATACAGACTTCCGCCGAACTCTGATATAGCCGTATTACCACACCGGGGTTTCTTCCCCGCGACATATAAAGGAAACCGGGACCGCGACACCTGTCGCAACCCCGGTTTCCCTGATTTTTTGCCCGCTATCACATATTGAGCATCCGTATTTTAATTTTTTTTGCGGAAATATTTGCACATTACAGAAAAAGGTTGTAACTTTGCACTCGCTTTCGGAGGGGTAACAACCGATACCCGGAAGGAGGCAACAGCATTCGGGGTGTAGCTCAGCCCGGTTTAGAGTACGCGTCTGGGGGGCGTGTGGTCGCAAGTTCGAATCTTGTCACCCCGACTGAATGCTTGGGTTTATCCCTCATTTCAATTTAAAGCGCTGGAGTAGTAATCACTCCGGCGCTTTCCTTTTACGCTTTTCATTTGTTATATCTTTGAACCGCGGCTCTGCAAGAGCCTCAATATTCAATGATTATGAAACGGATAATTACAATGATGCTGATGGCGGCCATAGCCATATGCGCCGGAGCCGCTACGCTGAAATACAAGTTCGATTACCATTGGGGCTTCATCAACAAGACGGCGGCCCATGGCACCGTAACCCTCGACGACGACGGCGATACCTTCACAGCCACTCTCAACGGCCATACAATACCCTGGGGCGGGAGGGAGTACACCGTGAGCGACACGCTGCGCATGACTGCCACACGTGGCGCCGACGGCCGCGACGTCTTCCGCGAGACGTACCGCGCCGGCTGGTACTCCAAGCCTCTCATCGCCGCAATTCAGGATGGCAGCTACAAGCCGCTCAGCCCCTCAAACTACAAGACAATATCGGGCCACGGAACCCTCAGCGCTTCCCCCCAGACCATGGAGGCCATAAGCATCAGCGTCGACATGCTCGCAATGTACCGCATATTCCACAGCATCGATTTCAGCTCACTGACCTCCGGTCAGACCGTGACGATACCCATAACGATGCCCGACGGCTCCACAAGCTACAGCTATGTAACATACAAAGGCGCCGCCTCTTACGAGGGGACGCCATCTTACGAAGTGGAAGTCCTGACCACCTACAGAGGGAGCAAGAGCAATTATCCGGTGACATGCCAGATATCGCGCGACAGCTGCGTGATTCTGCTCATGCAGGCGTCTATCGCAATAGGCGACATTCGCATGATCATCGAAGACTAAGAGCGCGTCAGAACACTATGAGCTTTGCCAGCAGATAACCGGCCACAAGAAGCCACACATAGAGAATCGCCGCCAGCACAAACGGCTTTGCTCCGGCTTTCCTGAAGGCTGCGAAACTCGTCTCGGCGCCTAACGCCGACATCGCCATTGTAAGCAGGAACGTGTCGAAGGCATTGATCCATTCCACCACCGCTCCGGGAAGCAGACCGAAGCTGTTGAAACCTATCACAGCAAGAAAACCGACAGCAAACCAAGGTATGGCCACCTTGGTCTTGCCCTTTTCGGCACCTTTACGGCGTGTTCGTGCGGCAACCCACCAACCCAGAATCAGCAGCACAGGCACGAGCAGCATCACCCTGATCATCTTGACTATTATGGCGATATTCGAGATATCCTCGCCCATGGCATTGCCTGCGCCTACGGCATGAGCCACTTCATGGAGCGTGGCCCCCGAGAACACCCCCATCTGGACAGGCGTGAGATCTATTATCCCCATTCTGTAACCGACAGGATACAGAAACATGGAGAGAGTACCGAATATCACGACCGTGGCAACAGCGACGGCCGTCTTATACGGTTTGGTATTCATTGTGGCCTCGGCGCCCAACACTGCCGCAGCCCCGCATATACCGCTGCCGATAGAGGTCAGCAACGCGATATCGCGGTCCATCTTCAGCCATCGTCCCACAAGAACACCGCCAAGGATTGTTGTGGCCACAATAATGGCATCCACAGTTATGCCGGCGACCCCTACAGCCATCACATCCTGAAACGTCAGACGGAAGCCATACAGAATAATGCCCAGACGCAGCACGCTCTTGGAACAGAATTTTATCCCCGGACCCCACGTCTCGGGCAGATGGTTCCGCAACGAATTGGCATAGACCATACCCAATATTATACCTATAATCAGAGGCGACAGCGACAATGCCTTCATCATCCCCCACTCGCCGATATAGCAGGCGGCACAGGCAAACAATGCCATGAACAGTATGCCATGATACTTCCCCGCCGATTTCTCCTTCATCATATCCTACGTATTTTGTATTCAGGTTTATTATAGCCCCACAATAATAATAACGCAAAAGCGACGAGAGGTTATTTGTGGGAACGGTCGAAAATCAGTAATTTTGCGGAAGAAATCATAAACCGACAATAGATGATAGAGATAGGAACCCCCGGAAGCGTCAGCGGCCGCAAGGCGATGCTTCTGGGCAGCGGAGAGCTTGGCAAGGAAGTGGTCATAGAGCTTCAGCGTTACGGCCTGACGGTAGTGGCATGCGACAAGTATGCGGGAGCGCCGGCGATGCATGTCGCCGACAAAGCCATAGTGCTGTCGATGCTCGACGGCGAGGCGCTGCGCAAGGTTGTGGAGGAGGAGAAACCCGACTACATCATACCGGAAATCGAGGCCATAGCCACGCCGACACTCATGGCCCTGGAGAAAGAGGGATGGAACGTGGTGCCCACAGCCCGCGCCACATTCATCACCATGAACCGCCGCGAGATACGCAAGCTGGCCGCCGAAGAGCTCAAGCTCCCTACTTCTCCCTATGAGTTTGCAGAGACGGAAGAGGAGTTCAAGGCTGCCGTAGGCCGCATAGGTCTTCCATGTGTGGTAAAGCCGGTGATGTCGAGCAGCGGCCATGGCCAGAGCCTCGTGAAGACTGAGGAGGATATCGACAAGGCATGGCACATGTCGCAGGAAGAGGGACGCTCCGGCGCCGGCGCCGTCATCGTGGAAGGCTTCGTAGACTTCGATTATGAGATCACCCTTCTTACCGTGCGCCATATCGGGGGCACCTCCTTCTGCGAACCTATCGGCCACTATCAGAAAGATGGCGACTACCGACGCAGCTGGCAGCCCCAGCCCATGAGCGCGACAGCCCTGGCAAAAGCCCGCGAGATTGCCGCCAAGATCACCGAAGCTCTCGGCGGCCACGGCATCTTCGGCGTGGAGCTGTTCATCAAGGGCGACGACGTGATCTTCTCCGAAGTCTCGCCGCGCCCGCACGACACGGGCATGGTCACCATGATCTCGCAGCACCTGTCGGAGTTTGCCCTCCATGTCCGCGCGTTGCTGGGCCTCCCTATTCCCGAAATACGCTTCTACGGCCCCTCGGCATCCTATGCCCTGCTGGCTTATGGCGACTCCAGGGAGATTGTTTTCAGCGGCATGGAGAAAGCCCTGGCCTACACAGGCACCGACATGCGCATCTTCGGCAAGCCGGAGGTGAAGGGACACCGCCGCATGGGCGTGATGCTCGCCACCGCCGACAATGTGGATAACGCCGTGTCACTTGTGGAGAAAGCCGCCGCCGAAATCAAGATAGAATGCCGCTGAGATAAAGGCAGCTTGCGCTGAGAAAAAGACAGCTGGCGCTGAAATAAAAGCCAATACATCAGAGCTCGCCTTGCGGCTCGCCACAGTAGCTGCCGTGGCGAGCCGGAAGGCGAGTTTTTCCTGCGCCGGGAGCAAGCTTCTCCGCTACCGTGGCGAGCCGCAAGGCGAGCTTCATCGCCGCCGGAAGCCAGCTTCTCCGCTACCGTGGCGAGCCGCAAGGCGAGCTTCATCGCCGCCGCGACTGCTGGAAGGCAAGCTTTTACTCCTCTCGAGCCTGATTTGGGGCTAAATTTTTCAGCCCCTTGTTTCAGCTGATTATCAGCGCTTTATGCAGATTCCAAAACCCTGGCCTTAAAAATTTTGAGATTTTTTTTGCTGAAATATTTGGCAGATTCGGAAATTGGTTGTAACTTTGCACTCGCAAACGGGAAACAAACCCCGCGAGCCTCGAAAGAAAGAGTTCCGACGAGAAGCAATCAATTCAAGGTGCGTTAGTTCAGCTTGGTTAGAATACATGCCTGTCACGCATGGGGTCACGGGTTCAAGTCCCGTACGCACCGCCGAGGAGAGAGGAAGAGCAGCAGCGTTAGTCTTGTACTACCTGTTGCTCTTTTTTCTTTATCTCACACTTGTTTTCAAAATGCAAAATTCCTCCATGCTAAATTCAAAATCCCCTCTTCCATGCTAAATTCAAAATTCAAAATTCAAAATTCAAAATTCAAACTTAATTCCCATGCCTATCGCCATTATCAACGGCCCCAACCTAAATCTACTCGGCCGACGTGAACCTCATATCTACGGCTCCGAGACCCTCGACGATACTCTTGCCGAGCTCGGTTTGCAATTCCCCGGCAATGCTTTCTCATTCTTCCAGTCAAACTCTGAAGGTGAAATCATCGACATCCTCCAGAAGGAAGGATATATGGAGGAGTGCACGGGTATCGTACTCAATCCCGGGGCTTATGCCCATTACTCGATAGCCATAGCCGACGCAATCCGGGCGATACCCGTGCCGGTGGTCGAGGTGCATATCTCCAACATACATTCGCGCGAGGAGTTCCGTCACACCACCGTGACCGGCGCGGCCGCCGATGCCGTAATCACAGGCTGCGGCCGCCTCGGATACCGGCTGGCCGTGGAATACCTCCTGTCACTGCAGAAACAGCGATGAATCCCGAACTGGAAAGATATATCGAGCACCATAGCGGCAAAGAGCCGCAATGGCTCTACGAGCTCAACAGGCGCACGAATCTTCGTCTTCTCAACGGGCGCATGTGCTCGGGACAGCTGCAGGGGCGGCTGCTGAAGATGCTCACGGCCATGATTCGGCCACAACGTATCCTCGAGTTAGGCACATTCTCGGGATATTCGTCGCTGTCGATGGCCGAGGCCCTTGTCGGCGACGCCACCATCGACACCGTCGAAGCCGACGACGAACTCGAAGACTTCATCCTCGAGGCTTTCGCAATGGCCCCGCCGGAGATAAGCCGCCGAATCACCCTCCACATCGGCCCTGCCCTCAGCGTAATCGACAACTTCAAGCCCGAAACCTTCGACATGGCATTCATCGACGCCTCTAAACGTGAATATCCCGACTATTACCGCAAGACATTGCCGCTGATCCGCCATGGAGGCTTCATCATCGCCGACAACACCCTATGGGACGGCCATGTCACCGACCCGGCATACGACCGCGACCCCCAGACCCGCGGCGTCCGCGAGTTCAACAGCATCGTGGCCGATGACCCGGCCGTCGAAAAGGTGATAATACCCCTGCGCGACGGTTTGTCGCTGATACGCAAACTATAAACGGAGCCCTTGCGTTTTATCATAGGATGGCATGGCCCCATCCGTTAATTTCACTCCGAAGTCCGCCACTCGCGACTCCGGCAAAATAAATTATCATGGAAGGCAAACGACAAGCAAAGATATCCCGTATGCTCCAGAAAGAGCTGGGAGAGATTTTCCGCAAAGAGACAGCCCGCATGGGCAATGTGTTGGTATCGGTAAGTCAGGTAAGGGTAAGCCCCGACCTGAGCATCGCCAAGGTATACCTTAGCATCTTCCCCCCGGAGAAAAGCAAGGAGATTCTGGAGAACATCAAGCGTCAGACCAAGACCGTACGCTACGACCTGGCCCGGCAGGTCAGGGAGACACTGCGCAAATGTCCCGACCTGCAGTTCTACCTGGACGACAGCCTTGATTACGCCGAGAACATAGACCGGCTTCTCGGCCATACACCCGGCGAGGCGCCGGCGTCACCCGTCGTAGAAGAATAATGGGCCGACTGCTACCGGCGATAATAGCCGGCAGATACCTGCGGAGCAAGAAATCGCATACGGCTGTCGGAGCTATCGCCACAGTGTCGGTGATCGGCATGGCGGTTGCCACGGCGGCCATTGTGTGCGTGCTGTCGGTATTCAACGGTTTCCGCAGCGTGATCGGAGAACGCCTCGACACGTTGGCTCCCGATGTGCTTGCGGAGCCGGCCAAAGGGAAGGTGTTTGACAACGCCGAGCAGCTTGCCGCCGAAGTCGCGGCACTCCCCGGCGTGGAAGCGGCCACTCCGGTGCTTGCCGACAATGCCCTCCTCCTGTACAACGGCCGGGAGATGCCCGTGTTCCTCTCGGGCGTAACCCCCGCCGACTACAGCCGCGTCACCGACATCTCTGCGCTGATACCCAAAGATATGGGGCGTCTCCTCGAACCGGGTATAAGCAACGGCATACCTCAGACCACACTCAGCGTGGGCGTGGCACAGCAGATGGGCCTATATCCCGGCGACAGGCTCCTCCTTTTCGCACCACGGCGCAAAGGACGCGTGAACATCGCCAACCCGGCCACCTCCTTCATATCCGACTCGCTGTACGTGGCCGGCGTATACCAGGCCATGAGCAACGATTACGACGCCGACAGAATCATCACCGACATGGCCACGGCCCGGCGGCTCTTCCAGTACGATACCCAGGCGTCGTCGCTGCATATCAAGGCGGCACGCGACGCCGACCCTGCCGATGTGGCACGCACCGTGGCGAAAAAACTTGGCGACGCTTTCACGGTAAAAGACCGTATGCGACAGCAGGAGATGAACTTCAGAATGGTGGAGATAGAAAAATGGGTGTCATACCTTCTTTTGGGCTTTATCCTGATGATAGCCGGCTTCAACATCATCTCCACGCTGTCGATGCTGGTACTGGAAAAGGAGCATTCACTGTCGACCTTATGGGCCATGGGTATGACACGCCGACGGATAGGCTCCATCTTTGCGTGGGAGAGCTTCATGGTGGCACTTTTGGGCGGACTGTCAGGGATAGCCGTCGGCGTGGCGCTGACACTCCTGCAGCAACATTTCGGCATCATCAAGATCGACGACGGCGCCTCGACAATACTCTCGGCATATCCCGTGAAGCTCGTGGCCGCCGACATTCCCGCCGCCATGCTGCCGATATTGGCGATAGCCGCGGTGACCGCCCTGACGACTGCCCGATTCGCAAGGTCAAGAATCTGACCCTCACGTAAATAGCTTCCCGGAATCCATAAAAACAATGACTTTTCCCCTCAAAAATTAAGACACTTTCATTTTGTCAAAAAATATTTGGGAAATATTTGTGGTTTAAAAATTTTATTGTAATTTTGCAAAAACAACAAACCAGAACAACATACTGACAAAACAGTGAAAAAGCCAAGCAAAAACCCCAGAACAATCGCAAAATTAAAACGATTAGAGCAACGTCCAATGGATAGATTAGACAACTTAGACAAGAAGATCCTGAACATCGTGATGGGCAACGCCCGCATGGCGTCGAAGGACATCGCCGAGCAGTGCGGAGTATCCCGCGCAGCCATCCACCAGCGTCTGCAGCGCCTCATCGACATGCGGGTCATCACAGGCTCCGGCTATGTTGTGGATCCCCACCGTCTGGGTTACAACACGTGCACCTACATCGGTGTCTCTCTGGAGAAGGGTTCCCTCTACCGTGAGGCCGCCCAGCAGCTGGAGCAGATCCCCGAGGTTGTAGAGTGCCATTTCACCACTGGCCCCTACTCGATGCTCATCAAGGTTTATGCCTTCGACAACCAGCATCTCATGCAGCTCCTCAACGACAAGATCCAGCATATCCCCGGCGTTAACACCACCGAGACTCTCATCAGCCTCGAGCAGAGCCTTAACCGCCAGATATACATCCCCGTTGACCCCAACGCCCGCAAATAAGCCGACTACAGGATTATGGTAGTCCGCGTCCCTTCCGGGCACGAACATACTCATCATGCCCCGTCTTCACGCCGGGGCATTTCTTTTGGAGCCGGCTACCCTGCCGACTCCCAACAATAACCATTATGAAGAAAAAATACCTATACATACTGCTGGCCACAGGTCTGCTGGCTCTCATTTCCGTGATGTTCTTCTTCCCCGACGACATAGAGGGGAACGTGCTCCAGCAGCACGACACCATGCAGGGTCTCGCCAACGGACAGGAAGTGCAGAGCTATAAGGAAGCCACGGGCAACACCTCCCGATGGACCAATGCCCTCTTCGGCGGCATGCCTACCTTCCAGATTTCACCTTCCTATCCGGCATCCGACATGCTGCGGTGGCTCACCGGCGCCTTCACGCTATGGCTTCCCAACCCCGCGGGCCTGCTGTTCGCCATGATGTTCGGTTTCTTCATAATGTGCCTGTGCCTGCGCATCAAGTGGCCTACGGCCCTCTTCGGCGCCTTGGCATGGGGATTCTCCTCCTACTTCATCATCATTATAGGGGCGGGTCACATATGGAAGTTCGTGACGCTGGCATACATACCTCCCACCATCGGCGGCATAGTCCTCTGCTACCGTCGCAAATATCTGGCAGGCATGGCGCTGACAGCCCTCTTCGGAGCCCTGCAACTCCAGAACAACCACCCCCAGATGACCTATTACTTCCTCTTTGTGGTGCTGGCCATGGCCATAGCATGGCTGTGGAAAGCCATCAAGGAGAAGAAAGCTGCCGGATGGCTTATAGCCACGGCTTGCGTGATCGGCGCCGGCGCTCTGGCTGTGGCCGCCAACACCCCCAGCCTCTACAACAGCTATGAATATTCCAAGCAGACGGTACGCGGCCGCGCCACCGACCTCACCCCTCCCGCCGACAAGGCACAGACCGGCGGCATGGACCGCGATGCGATAACCGCCTGGAGCTATGGCGTCGACGAAACGTGGTCGCTGCTCATCCCCAACGTCAAGGGCGGCGCCACAATAAAGCCCGTAGCCGGCGAAAACCAGCTCCTGTCGCTCGCCCAGACCGACAAGGCCAACGACCTCTCGCTGATGCCCGAGGAATTCCAGTTTCTCGACCAGTTCCCCCAGTATTTCGGCGACCAGCCCATGACCAACGGCCCCGTATATGTAGGCGCTTTCGTGCTCATGCTTGCCATCCTCGCCCTATTCACCGTACATGGCCCCATGAAATGGGCCCTCTTCATCGTCTCGATTTTCGCCATTCTCCTCTCCTGGGGACATAACTTCCCCGCCTTCACCAACTTCATGATCGACAATTTCCCGCTGTACAACAAGTTCCGGGCCGTGTCGAGTATTCTGGTGGTGGTGGAGTTCACGGTGCCGCTTCTTGCCGTGATGTGCGTGAAGAGGATGACAGAGGAGCCAGATACATTCCGGCGTAATCCCTGGGTCATGTACACCGTCTTCGGTGTCGGAGCCTTAATATGCCTCGCGGGCGCCATCAGTCCCGGCATCTTCGGTGAGCCTTTCAGCCAGACAGAGTTCTCCCAGCTGCAGGAAGCAGGCATTTTCGGCAATCCGCAATACTCCAACGTCATCGATGCCATACGCCAGACACGCCTCTCACTCGTAAGGGCCGACTGTCTGCGCTCGCTGCTCTTCATAGTGCTCGGAAGCATGGTGACGTGCCTATTCGTCCTCGGCAAGCTCCGCAACGGCACGGCCTTCAGCCTCTCGCTCGCCGCCGTGGTGCTTATCGACCTCTTTACCGTAAATACCCGCTACGTCAACTCGGAGAATTTCACCGCTCCCACGGATAACGAGGAGGCCTTCAAGATGACGGCCGCCGACCGCGAAATCCTCAAGGACAAGTCAAATTACCGCGTGCTCGACGTCCAAGGTTTCGGCAGCGCCAGGTCAAGCTATTTCCATAAGACAATCGGCGGATATCATGCCGCAAAACTCACACGTTACAACGACCTCATAGAGAACCAGATCTCAAAGAACAACATGGAGGTTCTCAACATGCTCAATACCAAATATATTCTGATGGGCGACCAGTACCAGCAGAATCCGGAAGCCAACGGCAATGTCTGGTTTGTGGAGCGTGTGGATTATGTGTCGGGCGCAGATGCGGAGATGAAGGCCCTCGACTCACTTCCCACGAAAGTCAGCGCCGTTGCCGACCGCCAGTTTGCAGGCATCCTGGGCCAGGCAACAGTGCCCTCGCCTGCCGACACAATCTACGAGACCTCCTACGCTCCTGACCGGCTCACCTATAAGTCGCGGAGCGCGCGGGGCGGCGTGGCCGTCTTCAGCGAAATCTACTTCCCCTGGGGCTGGGAGGCTTCTATTGACGGCAAACCGGCCCAGATAGGCCGCGTGGACTATGTGCTTCGCGCCCTGAAGGTTCCCGCCGGCGAACATGACATCATCTTCACCTTCAACCCGAAGTCGACGAAGGTCACCAACTCAGTGTCGGTTACGGGCGTGGTTCTCATCTACGTATTGTGCGCCGGAGCCCTCGCACTGTGGGGATGGCAGTTCTATCGCCGCCAGCGCAAGGAAGAGAATCTTAAAGAGTAAAGAGCGGGGAAATGAACGGATTGACGGGAGCGTTCCAGCGGTGGCGCCACAGTCATGGCTATGGCGTCCATTCGCCCTACGGCTATGCGCTGGTGACGCGCGTGGTACGCCCCGGCAATTGCGCATGGTACGGCTATGAGGCCATCGACGGCACTCTCCGCGACCATCATGACCGCAAGGCTGTCAGCGAGGCGAGGATGCTCCTCCGCCTCCTCGCCATGACTCGCCCTCTATCCGTGTTCATTCCCAAAGGAAGCCATCCCGCTTTCTATACTGCCGTCAGGGTTGCCGGAAAACGGATTGCCCTGGAGCGTGAACCCTCCAAAGCCCCGGCATGCCTCATGATCGGCACTCACGACGACTTCATCCCGCTTCAGGTGCTCACCGAGGCCATATTGGTGCCCGAACGATGCATAGCCATTCTCAATACACCTCCGGGCTGGGCCGACGCCATTTTCAACGCCATGCCCGAGGGCGTGATGTTCGAAGGCAAACGCAATACCCTGATCATTCATCATCCGGGTATGCAGAAGCTGCGTTATCCCATGAATATCTGAGAATCCTCCGATGGAATCGCGCAAAATGGTCAGCGACTACCTGCGCACACTGGTGCTGGAGCGGGGTCTGTCGCAGAACACCGCCGCGGCATACGGCGTAGACATAAACCATCTTCTTGACTGGTGCGAGGGGTGCGGCAAGGATATCTCTTCTCTTTCTGCCACCGACATCCATACACTCCTCTGCGAGCTGTCGGAGATGGGACTCTCGGCTGCATCGCTCGCACGGTTTGTGTCGGGAATCCGCGGTTTCTTCAAATATTGCCGCACGCGCAATGTACTCGACGCAGATCCGTCGGAACTCATAGAGATGCCCCGACGCGGGCGCCATCTTCCCGACGTGCTCAGCGTGGAAGAGATTGACGCCATGATATCGGCCATCGACACATCGAAGGATGAGGCTCTGCGCAACCGCACGATAGTGGAGACATTATACGGCAGCGGACTTCGCGTGTCGGAACTCACGGGGCTGCGGCTGTCGCGACTCTCTCTCCCTGAAGAATGCGCCATTGTCGAGGGTAAAGGTTCGAAACAGCGGCTTGTGCCCTTGTCGCCGGTGTCTGTGTCGTTGCTGCAGTCATACCTTGAACAGCGTATCCATGGCCCCATAAAGCCCGGCAACGAGGATATTATCTTTCTGAACCGCCGCGGCGCGGCGATGACGCGGGTCATGGTGTTCTACATAATCCGCGACCTTGCCGCCGCTGCCGGCATCACCCGGAAAGTATCTCCGCACACGCTTCGCCACAGCTTCGCCACACACCTCTTGCAAGGCGGCGCCAACCTCCGCGCCATCCAGGCCCTCCTCGGCCACGAGTCAATAGCCACAACAGAGATATACCTCCATCTCGACCGCTCCTTCCTCCGCTCCGAACTCCTCAACCACCACCCACACTACGCCAACCCCACATCCGCCACATAAATCACATCCCTCACATCTCTCACATAAGTCACATAAGTCACATAAGTCTCATCCCTCCTGTTTGCATTTGTTAAAATTTACAATCGGGAACAATATTAGAGGCAATAAAGTTGTTTTCTATAAAGATACGTTAAAAAAGACTCAGCAGTTATGAAAAAGACTATCGTGACGTCGATGCTTGCATTGTCAGCATTCGCCGCTCCGGCCATGGCCGGCAACTGGTATGCCGGTGGCAGCATCGGTTTCATGCACAGAAGCGACAAAGAGGATGGCACCACCAACGAGTTCACCGTTCAGCCCGAAGTAGGCTATAACTTCAACAATCGGTGGGCTTTCGGCGGACGTGTAGGATACACCTACCGCAATTATGCAGGTCAGGATGTGAACCTCAACATCTTCAACATCAACCCCTACGCTCGCTTCACCTATTACCGCACGAGCAACAACCTCGTCCAGCTCTTTGTTGACGGCACGGTAGGAGTCGGTCTCGGTTCCACTTCCAGGTCGGGCGAATCGGGTACAGCCTGCTCCTATGAGGTAGGTCTTCTTCCCGGCATAGCCTTCAACATCACCGACCACTTCACCATCCTCGCACATCTCGGCTTTGTAGGTTACCACGGTGCCAACAACCGCGCCAAAGAAGGCGGAGAACCCGAATATGGCGGCGTAAACTTCTCCTCCAAGAACCTCTCCGTAGGTCTCTACTACAACTTCTGATCATACTCCCCATCTCCTCCGAATCAGAGAGAGATAAACTCCAGATAACTGAGAGAGGTAAGCTCCACATGACGGCGCTTACCTCTCTTATTTTTATTTCGGTATGAATTTATCTCGGGGCGCGATTATTTCGGGGTGATTGTGAAGGTTATGGTACCTTTTGCATCCGGGGCGTCGGGTTTGGCGTTCCAGCGGGCGGAACGGGCGCAGGCCTCGCATTTAGAGCGTATTTCCGCCGAGGCTCCCCCTCTACGCGCTTTTGCCGAGATTACCGTGCCCTGGGCATTGATCACCACATCCACGACGACTGTCACGGTATGGTTGAGGGACACCGTCGGCTTTGGACAACCTTTGAACACGCGGCCGCTCACAACGCCGGCAGTTCCCACACCGGTACCTCCGGCACCGGTACCGCTGTTCTTGCCATCGCGCATACCGTTGGCGCCGCCGAAGGCCTTCGCCGTCTTTGACGTCACTTTCTTCCGTTCCTCGTCGCTGACTGAAGGCGTTGTGGATTTCACCTCCGATTTCTTGGGGGTGTCTACCTTCTTCTTTACCGGGGGTGCAGGCTTGGGGTTGGTACCTTTCTCAACCTTACGCACATTGTCGGTTTCCGCTTTCTCGGGAGCACCTTTCACGGCTGGTGCCGGCTCGTCATGCGTCACGGCGTCGGGCTCGCCGAGGTCGTGCACCAGCTCCGGCTCCAGCAATGTCTCCTCCTCCATGGGCGCCATGGTAATCTCGGGCACCGATGCCTCGGCAAGCTCCCTGCCACTGTAGTCGACCTTGCCGAACCACAATGCCAGCAACAGCAACGCCACCGACACCAGCGTGATGATACCGGCAATCAGAGAATCCTTACGTTGCCTCGGCGTCATGGCGTCACATCCTTAGCCGACGTGGAGAGCACCATCTTGAGCTTATGACGCGCCGCCACATCCAGCACCTCGACCACCCGGGCATAATTCACCGCAGAGTCGGCATAAAGAGCCACGGCTCGCGTGGAATCCTGCATCTGAATCTGCGTCAGAGTCCCTTCAAGAGCCGTAAGGTTCACCTCACGGGCCACCGACTGTACGCCCGTGGAATCATTGCGGTCAGCAACGATATACAGCTTGCTGCCCGCATCTATATATACCTCCGTAAGAGGTTTCTCCGACGTCTGTTCCGAACTCTGGGGCAGATTCACGTCTATGGCCCCGGGATAGATAATCGTGCTCGTGATCACAAAGAATATCAGCAGCAGGAATATCACATCGGTCATCGACGACATGGAGAACGTGTCGAGCGACTGGAAATTTCTCTTTAGTGCCATGAGGTGTTACGCTGCCGGTTCGTTGAGAAGATCCATGAACTCCATAGTGCTCGACTCGAGCGAGTTCATCACGGTGTTGATACGCGCCACGAGATAGTTGTAGGCAAACAGGGCGATGATACCTACCACGAGGCCGGCCACGGTGGTGACAAGAGCCTGGTAGATACCCGATGAGAGCACGGTGATGTTGGCCTGCGCGCCGGCGCTTGCCAGCGAGAAGAAGGCCTGGATCATGCCCACCACCGTACCGAGGAAACCAAGCATGGGAGCTCCGGCAGCCGTGGTGGAGAGCCATGGCAATCCTTTGCCAAGCGCCGACACCTCGATATTGCCCGTATTCTCTATGGCCACAAGTATATCGTTCATGGGACGTCCTATGCGCGACAACCCTTTGGCTATCAGACGCGAATAGGGTGTGTCGCTCTTCTTGCAGAGATTATATGCCGATTCTATGTCACCGTCGTGTATGCACTCGCGTATGCGGTCCATGAACGTCTTGTCGCGGCGTGCCGCCCGGTTCACTACTATAAAGCGTTCCGTGAACACGTAAATCACCACTATCAGCAATATTGCCAGCGGTATCATGATATAGCCGCCATCCATTATCAGCGACCAGAACGATAAGGTTTGCATTATCTTTACAGTCTTACAGGTTTGTCAGTGTTTCTTGAGGCAATCGAGGTATGCCTTTATGGTTGCGTCGATGCCGAGATATAGGGCGTCGGAGATTATGGCGTGACCTATGCTCACCTCGTCGAGGTTAGGAATAGAGTCGGCGAAGAAAGCGAGGTTCCGCAGGTTGAGGTCATGACCGGCGTTAAGACCGAGGCCGCATTTGGCGGCGGTGCGGGCGGCAGCCACGAAAGGAGCCACAGCCTTGGCGGGATCCTCCCCGTAGCCATCGGCATACGGTTTGGTATACAGCTCCACCCTGTCGGCGCCGGCACGGGCCGCGGCCTCTATCTGCTCAGGCTCCGCAGCCACGAATATCGATACCCGGACACCCCATTCCTTCAGACGGTTCACGATGCCGGAAAGGAAGTCCATATTTGCGATGACATCCCAGCCGGCGCTGCTGGTGAGCTGTCCGGGGGCGTCCGGCACCAGCGTGGCCTGTGCCGGCCGTGCTTCCCTGACAATCTCCATGAAACGCTCGTCGGGGTAACCCTCGATGTTGAACTCCGTTTTAACCACGGGAGCCAGCTCCGCGACATCGGCACGCGTGATATGCCGCTCGTCGGGCCGCGGATGTACCGTGATGCCCTCGGCTCCGCACGTCTCACAATACTCCGCAAACCGCTTCACATCAGGCACATTCTCGCCTCGCGCATTGCGCAATGTCGCCACCTTATTGATGTTTACACTAAGTCGTGTCATCTTTTTTTACCGATTTTTGCCGTTTTCGGCATAGTTTTTGTACCTTTACCGAATAATCAGACGTTAAACATATATACGGCGCTCTGCAGTGCCAATGTCCAGTCCATTGCAGATGCAAATTTAACAAAAAAAAGAGAATAACCGAAATCAGGAAAGGAAATGAAAGCAAAAGAAGCCATATCTCCCAGAGCGCGAAAAGGTGCGTCAGAGGGGCTGCCGCACATATGTGGGGAGCTGCCCCTGCTGGAGGTACTGCCTCTGTTGCTTGACTCGCCGACCAGGGAGCTGTGCGTCGACCAGGAGGGTGAGTCATTGGGGATGATAGACCAGAGTTCGATGCTGGAGGCCTTGGGGCATATGATAACGCCACGCGACGACAGCAGCATACTGACAGTGAGCTGCACGCCCGCCGACTACAGCGCTTCACACATAGCCCGAGCCATCGAGGACTCCGACGTGCACCTCGTGGATCTTTTCACCACCCCGACCCATGATGGAAAACTGAATGTGACGCTGAGGGTAAGGTGCTCCGACCCCACGCCCGTGGCACACAACCTCGAACGGTACGGGTACACGGTGACCGACATGTACGGCGACTGCTCCCGAGAGCATACAGCCGTCGCAGAACGCCTCCTCGCCCTTAAAGCTCTTATGGACGTATGAAGAAAATAGCCATCTACGGCAATCCCCGTCAGAACGGATATATCTCCAGGATAGCCGATTTTCTGCACACCCTGGAGGCTGCAGACACGGAGCTATGGCTCTACGACGAGTTCGGCAGCTGGCTGCGGCGCAACGGCGTGACAGGATCCTGGAGACTGACATCAGTCCTCCCCGCCGATGTATGGCGTCTCGTGAGCATCGGCGGCGACGGCACTTTCCTGCGCACGGCCCGCTGGGCAGGAAAGTCGCAGGTCCCCATTCTCGGCATAAACACCGGACATCTCGGTTTCCTCGCAAGCTACTCCTTCGACGAGACCGACGAGCTGCTGCACGAGCTCCTCGAAGGAGGCGGTAAAATAGAGCCCAGGATGGTGCTCCGGCTCCATTCTGACTCGCTTCCCGAAGGAATATGGCCTTATGCACTCAACGAAGTAGCCATTCTCAAATGCGACACAGCCTCGATGCTCACCGCCCGCACATGGATTGACTCTCATTATCTGGCCGACTACCTCGCCGACGGCCTTATCATGGCCACACCCACCGGCTCCACAGCTTACAACCTTTCCGTGGGAGGGCCTATAATAGAACCCACCGTGGAGAACATAGTGCTCTCCCCGGTGGCTCCTCATTCATTGACCATGCGTCCGCTGGTTGTCGGCGGCAAATCCACAGTGGACGTGGCCGTATTCTCAAAGCCCCAAAGATGCCGCATAAGTATCGACGGCAGGGCTTTCTCCATCAAATGCGATTCGGGCGCCACGCAATCGGCGCCTACGCTGCGAGTCACCAAGGCTGACTTTCACGTCAACATTCTCCGGCGTCCCGACAGCGATTTCGCCGACATACTCCGCAAGAAACTCCTCTGGGGCCAGCGATAGTATGCCTCTCTTAGAGCTTGCTCTTATTTCGCGAATTTGACAGCTTTTGTCTTGTTGCCGGCGGTCACGCGCATCACGTAAACACCTGCGGGAAGTCCGGCGGCGTCATAGTTCACCGAAGAACCCGCCTCATTAACGGCTGCCACCCTGCGCCCCGACATATCGTATACATCCACGAGCACGGCATCGGCGGCAGGCACCACTATATGCCATACATTGCCCGCACCGCGCATCAGCATTATATCGCGTTCATCGGCGATATTTCCCTTTACACCGGCAGTCTCCGCCACCTTTTGGGCAGCCGCCCACGCATTGAGCATACCTGCGCCCCAGCCCTTCTCCTCAGGGAATTTCTGCGGGTCGGCCGTGGATATCAGCACATCCTTTATCTCGCGGTAAGAGAGCTGCGGATTTATCTGACGCAGAATGGCAGCCGCACCGGCAGCCACCGGCGACGCCATCGACGTGCCCTGCATGTAGCAGTATTGAACCTTGTCGCCGCTCACTGAGTCGGTATATGTCACCACAGCATTGCTGCCTGACCTCAGATACCTGTTGCGAGTAGAGAGGAGCACCTGTCCCGGAGCGCACAGGTCGGGAACATAACGGCCGTCGAGGGTAGGTCCGTAACTCGAGAAATAGGATATCGTGCGGTTCCTGTAGCTGCCATAGCCCGACGGGCTTGCCGACACGTACGAACCCACAGACATCGTGTTGGGACCGCAGGCCATATTGGAATTGGTGCCCTCGCCGGTGATCCTGTCGCCCAGATTCTTGTTGAAAAGGAGGTTTCTGCCGCTGTCGCTGTAGACATATATGGTCTGTCCCGGCTTGCCGGTCACCAGCAGCCTTATGCGCGTCTCGGATATAATGCCCCCGACTCCGTTGAGGAAAGTGAACAGGTCGGCGTAATAGCGGCCGTTCACCTCGTTGACACCGAGATAACCGCCAAGCAGCGACTTCTCGTAATATTGCAGGAAAGTGCTTTCGTCGCTGAGGAGCTCCACGGCGTCAAGGTCGTCGATAAACTGTCCGGCCATACCGTCGGCCTCGACATATCTTTCCTTGCCGGGAACAAGCTTCAGAGTGTAGAGAGGCACGTCGGGATCGTTGACATTGATGATCTGAAGCTCCACTTCGAAGGGAGTGTCGTCGCGGCCCCATACTGTAATTCCGCCGAGACCCTGGTCGCAGGAATAGGAAGGGTCGGAGCCTCGCTCGAACACCACCTTCACCGTAGACGACGCATCGGTAAGTTCTTTGACCACGGCCACTGCCTGATGACGCTCGTTACCCGCCGATATGCATATCATCATGTCATACTTGTCGGCAAGGGCGTTGAGGGCGTGTGTAAACTCGTCGGAGCCGTCATGAGGACCACCGTTGGAACCCCACGAGAGATTCATGACAGCCGGCTTGCCCACTGAAAGGGCATATTTGCCTACACGCTCCACGGCGTCAAGAATCTGTGAATCGTAACCCTGTCCCGTGGCCACGATGATGTCGGCACCGGGAGCCATGCCCCGCAGGTCGTCGCTACCCTCCGGAGCTTTGAAGGAGCCGGCCATGGTGCCCAGCACATGCGACCCATGGGTCTGTTTAGTGTCGTCGGTGCGGAAGCCCAAAAGCTTCTCCCCTGCATATATCGTGGGAATCCCCTTGCCGTCGGGATATATGTATGCCGCCTTCACGCGGGTGTTGCCCAGCGAATCACGGAAATTGGGATTGTTCACATCTATTCCTGTGTCGTAAACGCCGGCCACTACGCCGGTGCCGTCATAGCTTGCCGGAAGGTCTTTGGCATTCCACACATAATTAACTCGTGAATAGTTACGCGCCAACTTGTTGTGCATTTCGAGCTTACGCGCGGCGCTTGCCGAACGTACACCCTTCAGCGCCACAATATTGTCGGCCATAGGGGGCGGCACTGTTACCACCGCCACATTGCCGGGATATTCTCTGACGGAGGCGCCGGCGCGGCGCATACGGTCAAGAGTGGCGTCGTCGTCATAACGCACGAGCAGCTCCACTCCCGTGTTGGCTGCCACCTTGGCCCGGCCGTCATTCACGGCGTCAAGCCTGCTGTCAAGCTGTCGTTCGCTGATTGCCATACGGTCGGCAACCGACAGTCGCGTCTGGCCATACATGCCTGCCGCAGCTGCAAAAAGGATTAAGGTCGATAGGATTCGTTGATTCATGATATAAAAATATGCAGTCAAGGGGCACGCCTGAGAGTTATCAAGCGTGCCCCGTGATAAGTTCAGTCCGGGGCCTTATTAATTGGCGGGAGTAGCGGCGGGCGCAGCAGCGGGTGCTGCGACGGGAGCAGCAGCCGGTGCATTGGCGGGTGCCGGTGCGGCGGCGTTGGGAGTCGGTGCAGCCGCCTCTATGCGCGATACATTCACCGGCGTCTTTACCGTGAACGACGTGCATATCGACATCACCGTGATGAAGATTGCAAGACCCCATGTGGCCTTCTCTATGAAGTCGGTGGTCTTACGGTAACCCAGATACTGGTTGCCGCTCGCATAGTCGGAGGCAAGACCGCCTCCCTTCGATTTCTGTATCAGCACTACCCCTATCAGCAGAAGGGCCGCCAGAACTATCAGAATACTGAGAAATATGTACATCTTTTTAGATTTTTTGCTCTTTCGATTTCTCCTCCAATTCCATCAATTTGCGGAGAAAGCGCATTTGGTCTGCAAAGTAAATACTTTTTTTTGGATTTTTCAAATTGATTTCGGTAATTATTTCGAGAGCCTTGCTGTAATTGCGCTTTTCAATCATGATTTTGACGAGAGCGAACGACAATTCAGGGGTTTCGGCGGGAGCAGCCTGTTCGAGCTCTTCCTGCGCAGTCGGTTCCTCCTGCGATGCCGGCTCTTCCGTTTTGTCAGGCTTGTCGAGGAATGAGTTCAGCAGGTCGGAAGTATCGTCCTGCGGCATGGGAGCGTCATCGGCGCCATTGTCGAGCATCATGGCGGCATAGTCAATGGCCGGAGGGGCCACAGGTACCTCCTCCGTTTCAGCTGGCGCCGCTGTCGCCGCTCCGCCGAACTCTCCCATGAACCGGTCGATGGTATCTTCAGTGGTCAAAGCCGGTTTCTCCGTCTCTCCATAAAAGTCGCGGAACTCCTCCGGGTCGACGCCCAGCACTGTCCGTAATGCCGACATGGGGCCTACACCGGCAGCTATACGTCGCAACAACGTCTGACGCTCTTCTCCCTCGGCCTCCCGCAATCCCTCGATTGCTGGATATATATAATATGGATATCGCCTGAACGATTCTTCTATTGTCATGATTACTCTTAGTTAAGTCCGTCTATAAGGATAAACGGTGCCCAATACTGCGGTTGTGTATAATCGGTATTTTCTCTGAGGAACTTTTGTGCTCCGGTCAGAGCCTGATGCTTTGATTTACCCTGCACCAGCAACTCATAGAATTTTTTCATCAGCAAAGAAGTAGCGGCGTCGTTCACGGGCCAGAGGCTTGCGACGAGGGCATTGACACCAGCCTTCTTGAAAGCTCGCTGCAGGCCGTAAACGCCGTCGTTCTCCGTTTTACCCAGGCCAGTCTCGCATGCCGACATCACCACCATATCCACGCCGCGCAGGTCCATGCCGGCAATCTCCGATGAATGTAGAATGCCGTCGTCGACATTGTCGGGCATAGGCTTTGCACGCAGCCTGTTGTTGGCACCGGCCATCAGCAGCCCGCTGCGGGCCATGACCTTATCCTCACGGCTCATGGGCACAGTCTCCGTGTCGCCCACAAGCATACGCTGTGCCTTGCCCGTCGCCTTGCTGTCGCCCAGCGCGAAACCGTGCGTAGCTATATGTATCACGTCATGACGCCCGCCTGACAATGCCTTGAACGAGGTTTCCGTGCCCTCGGCGCCCGTATACATCGCCGTGGTGATTTTCCTGCCGTTGAGCCGGCTCTCTATATCCTTGGCTTCGGCAAGAGTGCCGGGGAGATAAGCCACGCCACGGCGCATAAGGGTGTCGATGCCCAAATCCCTGTCGAGCCATTCCAGAGTGCGCGTGGGCTGAGTAGTCACGTCGCCATATTTCTCGGCCTCCTTCTGCAGTTCCTCCACGTCGGCATCGTAGCTGATGCCGCCATATATCACGGCATTCCTGACTTTACGGCGATTGCCGCTGCCGACATTGCGCGTCGACGACACCCGGTATAGATCCCATCTGTCGCTTACCAGCTTATCTTTCGACTCGAAATCGGCGAGGGATTCGAGCGGCACGGCATGCAGGGCGCCCGCCGGCGAGAAATATATGCGTTCGGCATCGCCGACAGCTTTTGCGAGGGGTTTCCACACAGCTTCGGAAAGGCTCGGGAAATTACGGCGGTTCAGTGCGGAACGGGGCACAGTCAGCGCCACGGCCACCGGACTCTCGCTGTCGCGCCGCAACACATAGGCCATGTAATGGCGGTTGTCGAGGGTATCGCACGCATCCGAATATTCGGCAAATTCCACCGCCGCCTCACGTTTGCCCAACGCCTTGCGCACGTTGCGCCAGCCGACATTGAAGTTGTCGGAGAGGCGTCCGCAATATGCGGCGAGGAATGCCTCCTGTGTATCCGTCACACGCGCCAGCGAATCGAGATTCAGGGAGAGCAGGTCGCCGCCCGCCTGATAGCGTGCCAGCGTCAGCCGGTTGAGGTTATACGACTCGTAAGCAGCCGCCACTTTCGAGTCGCCCGTTTCAGCTATGGCCTCGCGGATACCTCGGTCGGTATCGAGAAGAAGTCCTTTGCCCAACAGAAGGTTGTCGTAAGCCGCACGCGTCATGGCCGTGTCGCCGCTCTCTGCCACATACCCGTGGAAGTCGTTCATCAGGAAGGGCGAATACTTGTTCCAGAAAGTGGCGCGTATCGCCGACGACATGTTCAGGAACGAGCCCGACACATAATCCCTGACGTTGCGGCCATATTCCATAGCCAAGGCGTTGCGGCGTGATTTGTCGCCGAGAATATCGGCGCCGTTTACATAGCTGCGGAGTATATGGAGATAATTGGCGCTGCTCTTGCCGCGCAGCATGGTGTCGGCCACGGCCAGCCCATGCTCCATGAGGCGCCGACCCTCTTCGGCATGCCCCAGCTCTATCCTGTGAAGTCCCTGAAGCGCCTCCGCACGGGGTAGAAACTCTCCCTGATCCGCGCTGAGCCCGGCAAGTAGCCTGTCGCCATATTTCAGACATCTCACGGTATCGCCAAGATGATAATATGCATTCGACAGATTATGCAATGAGGGAAGCAGTGCCTTGTCTCCTATGTCGTCGCGTGCGTTGAGGCAGCCTTCAAGGCGGTCGGCATAGGTCTTCAGCTTCTCTTTGTCGTCAAGCCTGTCAGGCACCATGTTGCAGCAAAGATTGCTGAGGGCCGCCAGCTCATAAGGCGAGTGCGCTATGCCGTTTTTTTCGGCAATGGCGGTGTCATGGATCCGGAGTATTCTCTCGCTGAGCTCGGCCACCTTCTCGTAATCGCCCAGATTGCCGTAAATCACGCTCGCGGAAAGATCCGACTCAAGGTCTATCAACCCGTAAGAGCCATTCTTGTTTTTGCGCAGGTCCTCATACTCTTTATGATGGGCAAGCTGAGCGCCATAATCGGTGTTTTTCTCATCCACGGCAATGAGCCAGCTGAGAGCCGTCATTTGTCTGTTGAGATTATACGGATGATATTTTCGTGTAAGGTCGAGAGCTTTCTGCGCCAGACCAGCGGCAGTCTCCAGATCGCCGATACCGAAGAATATCTCGGCACCGTTTACGAGCAGAACCTGATAAGCCTCATCCTGTTCATTGTCAAGAGCCGCCATCCCGTCGAGGGCTATGCGTGCATAGCGTGCGGCTCCTTTCAGATCACCAAGTTGACCCAGGGTATTGGCATAATTCACGCATTCCTTGAAATAACCATAGGGGTTTGCCACCGAATCGGCACGGCTCGCTTCCATATTCCGGAGCATCAATGCCTCCATCTGAGCCAGCGATTTGTGGCCTTCGGTATTGTACAATATCACCTGAGCCCTGATATGTTGCGGCGAATTTTCGCCATGGAGCCGGGCGGCGATATCCACATTTTCCCTACGCAGATTATATGCGGAATCAGTCTGTCCCAACTTGGCATAACAGGAAGCGAGGAATGTCATGTCGTCGAGATTTCCGCGCACACCTTCGGCGCCTGCCAAACGCGACAGCCTGTCATATTCGAGACAGTCATTTATGGCATCTCTATACGCACCCGCTTCTCTATGAATCCGGGACCGTGTCAGATATGATGACCTTTTGACGGTTTCCGACACCCCTGGTCGGGCTATCAGGCTGTCGCACAGAGCCACAGCCTCGTCATAACGGTACATGTCGGAAAGGAGTGACGCCTTCCCCTGCAGATACCCTTCTACCAGTTGCGTGCCGTCATACGGCAGCTGCCGGCACAGCTCTATGCTTTCGTCGATAAGCTGCAAAGCCTCTCCATATCTTCCCGCTTCGCGATAGGCATTGGCTCCTGCAACCAACACATACACGTATGAACGAGGATTCGACACCCGAAGCCCCGATGAATGTTGAAGCAACTGCCTGAAATCCTCGGGCCACGTGCTGCTGTGCGAACTGTACGAACATCGGAACATGGCCTGCTCCGCATCCAGCGCCCGCGCGTCCTCGGCAGGATACATCCCTCTTATTATGCGGTAGGCCTCCCGGCTGTCGTTGAAAGCCTGTCCCATATTACCCTTGGCTGACTCGACACCCGATTTTGTCTTGAGGTATGTGGAATATTCCTCGCTTTGCTTAGACTTAAGGCCGTCGAAAATACCATGCCAGCTTGCCAGCAATTCATCGCATTCCCTTATCTTGCCTTGATTCAGATACCCGGATGCCAGCGACGCATACAGGGCAGACAAAATATCCACATTCTCCCTGTTGGGCGTGCCGCATATCTCCAGTCCCTTCATATACGCCTGCTGCGACTTTACCGGATTTGAATAGGCAGCGCCAAGATTACCGTAAACCGTGGCCAGATTCACCCCGAGGTAATTCCCTCTGCGCTCAACATCCTGCAGGATTCCTTCCAGACGTCTCACGGCTTCCGTCCTGTCGCCCATATTGCCGTAGATACTTGCCAGCCGGGTGTCGGACCCGCTTTTCCATATCGGCGCCAGTCCATATTTTTCACCTTCCGACAGCAACCCGTTTGCTTTCAGTTCGCATTCCAGCCAGCGGCGTGAATCCGTGCCTGCCACGGCGTAACCTTGATTTACATACAGCATGGCCGTTCGCCGGTAGAGTTCGCCGATCAGCTCATCGGTGCCATTGAACCAACTCTGCCGCGGAAGACTCAGTATTTCCCCGATGGCACTGCTGTAGAAATTCTCCTTTTCATCGGCGGTTTTCGCCTCTTCGGCCGCTACTGTGCAATCATAGCCATGGGCATAATTCTCGAAAGCGAGCTTCGCCGTGTCGCCCTTGGCGCGATAGTACTGTATGTTGTTGCGCCGGATTTCCAGGATCTTGCCGATATTTTTCTTCTGACCTGCCTGTGCCAACACCACGGCATAATTCGAGGAGTTCTCCACATATTGCGGCGACTGGCGGCCATAGAGCTTTTCATATACATCGAGACTCTTCTTCATGTGCTCCATGGAGAGTTTCAGCATCCGCGGCTCGGGAGAATCCGGATTGCTCATCGCCAAATATATGGCACCCAGATTTCCATGCAAAGTGGCGTTGTCATCGCTATTTTTGCCGTATGCTTTCACCACCAGCGGCTCCATTTCGGTCATCAGCCTTGCAGCCTCGGCGAAGTTCCGCGACTGATATGCCTGGCCGGCAAGCTGGTCGAGCGAGTCCATGGTAGCCTTTTCTGCCGCGCTGACAGCCTTACGGCTCCTTTTGGCCGCCGATGCCACATCAGGCTCAAGAAGCATATATGCTCCCCATGCCAGAATTATTACGGCAAGAAGATATGGAAGAGAATTTATTCGTTTCATAGGTCAGGATTGCAAGATTTATAGAAGGAGAGAAACAGGAAGATTACCAGTTGCCGAAAGTGGAGTTGAAGATTAGCGTCACGAGTTCCTCGCTGATCTGACGGCAGAGGTCGTCCTGCACATCGGTGAGCATGAGCGACGAGGAGAACTGCCGGTATGCCGAGAAGCTCTGGTCGAGATTGTTGGCCGGGTTCTTGTTGTCGGTATACACTACATGCACCGTTATCGTCAGTCTTGTCTCAGTGGCATAAGCGTCGGTACCCACGGCCTGTGGCGAGAGGGTGTAGCCGGTGATTTCGCCGCGGAGTTCGAGGTCGGAGTTGCCGTCGACGGTGCTCAGCCGCGTATTGCGCTGCACATAGTCGAGCAACTCGTTCTCGAAGGTCTGCTGCAGCGGAGGATACACCAGCGCGGCACGTATCGGGAAGTCACTGATATTCACCGTCTTGTATATGTCGTAATTGATGGCGGAGCCGTTGAGGGTATACCGCGGTATACATCCCCCGAGGGGCATAAGTGCCGCGAGCGCCAGCAGGAGCACCGACATATTAAGAGCGCGTTCCTTAAAATTTCGGGGTCGTAGGTTCATTCTATGTTCAGGTCGTGAAGTTTACGGTAAAGGGTACGCAACGATATGTTTAGGTCGTCGGCGGTTTTGCGTTTGTTGCCGTCGTTTTTCGCCAAAGCGGCCTGTATGGTCATTTTCTCCGACTCCTCCAGCGGATTTGACGCCGACATGTCGAAGAGCATTTTCTCGGGATATTTTATCAGCGAAGTCACCCGTTTTTCATCGGCCACGGGTTCATCGGCCACGGATGTATATCTTACGCTGCCCCGTTCCGCTTCGAGGGCGTCAATACGCTCTTTGAGGCGGTCGGTTTCGTCACGCAACGCCATGACGAGGCGCAGTAGCATTTTCTGGCGGTCGTCGTCGTTCTGCTGCCGCTGCGCGGGCAACGAGCTCCCTCCCGGATGCAGATACTCTGCAAGGATGTCGCGGGTCACGGTCTCGCCGGCATTGAAAAGGGCCACCTGCTCCACCACATTCTTCAGCTGACGCACATTGCCGGGCCAGCGTTGCAGCTCCATAAGCCGCATGGCCCCCTCGTCGAAGATTATAGGCGTCGTACGGTATTTGTGGCTGAAGTCGGAGGCGAACTTCCTGGCCAGCAGGCTTACGTCGGCACCCCGGTCATGAAGATTGGGGACAGTGATAATTATCGTGGAAAGCCTGTAATAGAGGTCTTCGCGGAACTTCCCCTTTCTTACAGCTTCGAGGAGGTCGACATTGGTGGCGGCCACCACCCGCACATCGGCTCGCTGAACCGTGGATGAACCCACCTTCAGGAACTCTCCCGTCTCGAGCACCCTCAGCAGACGCGCCTGTGTGGTCATCGGCAGTTCCGCGATTTCATCGAGGAAAATCGTTCCTCCGTCCGCCTCTTCGAAATAACCCTTGCGGGTGGCTATCGCTCCCGTGAACGAACCCTTCTCATGGCCGAAAAGCTCCGAGTCGATAGTACCTTCCGGTATGGCGCCGCAGTTGACGGCTATGTATTTCTTATGTTTTCGTGCGCCGCACTGATGTATGATCTTGGGGAAGAACTCCTTGCCGGCGCCGCTTTCGCCCGTCACCAGCACCGACAGATCCACCGGCGCCACACGTATCGCCCGCGATATCGCATTCAGCAACGCCGCCGAATTCCCTATTATCTGAAAGCGCTGCTTTACCGACAGCACCTCTGAATCAATTTCCTCTATTTTATTCTCTGCCATTTCGATTCTTAATCTCCTACAAAGTTAATAATTTTAGTCTCGTTATCAAAAACCATTCCCAAAGACTTTTGGGCTCTTTTTGGGGGAATCACAGAACTGAACCGGAACTGCACCGAAAAAAAGATTGAGGCCTTTTTATAAATTTATCAATCAATTGATAATAAAGGTTATAGTAGTTGGAAATCTTCTAAAAATATAGTAACTTTGCTTATCGGCAATGGAACAGAAGAAGAATATGACTGTTGAGAAACTGTTTAAATTTATGAGCCAATGATTTTGAGAAGATTTTTGAGGGATTTCCGCAAGTTGAGGAGGGAGCGATGCGGGCATCGTGACCGACGAACCCCGAAGGGCTCGCGGTACGCAAATCTTGGCGGAAAGCACCAAAAAGATTCTTAAAAGCATGGCTTCATAAATTATAATAAAAATTCTCACATAAATTTAAACAGTTTCTAAAATACCGTTGCGTTAACCCAAAACAAGATGATCGACAACAGCAAGAAATTATTATCGGCCCTGCTTATGGGCACACTCGTCATAACGTCGGCGATGGCCGACAGAAGCGACATTAAATTGAAAAGCTGGGATTTTTCCCGCGACTCTCTCAAGTGGGAACAGGTAACTGTCCCACACGACTGGGCCATCTATGGTCCCTTCGACCGGAGCCATGACCTTCAGAAAGTGGCCGTGGAGCAGAACGGCGAGAAGGAGGAGACCTGGAAGACCGGGCGCACCGGCGGCCTACCCTATGTAGGCAAAGGGTGGTACCGCACCGCCGTAAACATTCCCGACACGGGCGGGAGAGCCTTCACCCTCAAATTCGACGGTGCCATGAGCCATGCCCGCGTGAAAGTCAACGGCAAAGAGGTGGCTTACTGGCCCTATGGCTACAACAGCTTCCTCGTGGACCTCGGCAATGTGGCACGCCCCGGCGAGAACATCATCGAGGTGAGCCTCGAGAACAAACCACAGAGTTCCCGCTGGTATCCCGGTGCCGGCCTATACCGTAACGTGCATCTGATATCCACCCCGAAACTTCACATACCCGTATGGGGCACTTACGTGACTACCCCGAAAGTATCGGATGAATATGCGTCGGTATCCGTCGACATGAAGATTGCGGGCGCCACTCAGTCAAAGGAATGGCCCTACGGCGAAAAAATAGACGTCAACTCGATAATCCTCGACCCTCAGGGCCGCGAAGTGGCTTCCGACAACTCCACATACATAGCACGCGGCCAGAATTTCAGGCAGAACTTCCTCGTCAGCAAGCCTGACCTCTGGAGTCCGGAAAATCCGGCGCTCTATACACTGAGGACCACCCTGTCGGCCGACGGAAAAGTCGTGGACATGTACGACACCCGTTTCGGCATCCGGCAGCTGGAATATATCCCCGAGAAGGGTTTCTTCCTCAACGGCAAGCCCACAAAATTCAAGGGCGTATGCAACCATCACGACCTTGGTCCGTTAGGAGCGGCCGTCAACAAGTCGGCGTTGCGCCACCAGCTGGAACTCCTCAAGGATATGGGAGCCAACGCCGTGCGCACCTCCCACAACATGCCGGCACCCGAGCTTGCCGAACTCTGCGATGAAATGGGCATCATGCTCATGGTGGAGCCTTTCGACGACTGGGGTTTCCGTCCCAAGTCGCCCAACGGCTACGGCTCAGTATTCAACGAATGGGCAGAGCGTGATATCACCAACATGGTAGAGCAGTTCCGCAACCATCCGTCGGTGGTGATGTGGTCGATAGGCAATGAGGTGCCGAGCCAGTGGGGTCCCACCGGCATCGACGAACTTACCATGCTCCAGAACCTTGTGCACCGCCTCGACCCCACACGTCCCGTGACCTGCGGTATGGACCAGATCAACTCCGTTGTCGACAACGGTTTCGCCGCCGCCCTCGACATACCCGGTTTCAATTACAAGCCGCAGTATTACGACACGGTCTATGCCCGGTTGCCGCAGCACATGGTGCTGGGTTCCGAGACTGCCTCCACCGTTTCCTCCCGAGGCGATTACCATTTCCCGGTAACCTTCCCCGACAAGGATGGACATCAGGTGGTGATGCATCCCGACAACCAGTCGAGCAGCTATGACCTGGAGACATGCTCATGGTCGAATATACCCGACCTTGACTTTGCCCGCGACGATGACGACGAGTGGGTGCTCGGCCAGTTCGTATGGACAGGCTTCGACTACCTCGGCGAGCCGTCGCCCTACGACACCGACGCCTGGCCCTCGCACAGCTCTGTGTTCGGCATAATCGACCTCGCCTCTCTGCCAAAGGACCGATACTATCTATACCGGTCGCAATGGAACAAGAACGACAAGACCCTTCACATCCTCCCCCACTGGACATGGCCGGGACGTGAAGGAGAGGTGACACCCGTATTCGTATACACCGACTCTCCGAAAGCGGAGCTGTTTGTAAACGGCAAGAGCCAGGGCATGCGCGAGAAAAACGACTCAACGGTGGTGAACCGCTATCGTCTGATGTGGAACGAGGTCCGTTACGAGCCGGGAGAGCTGAAAGTGGTCAGCTATGACAAGGCGGGTAACAAGACCGGAGAAGCCGTTGTCAGGACGGCTGGCAAGCCTGACCATATAGTGCTGAGCGCCAACCGCAATGTCCTTGAGGCCGACGGCGAAGATTTGGCATACGTGACGGTACAGGTAGCCGACAAAGATGGGAACATCATCCCGGGCGACAGCCGTGAGGTCAACTTCAAGGTAAGCGGCGCCGGCAAGTTCCGTGCCGCCGCCAACGGCGACCCCACATCGCTGCGTCTGTTCCACCTCCCCCAGACCGACCTCTTCAGCGGTGCCGCCACAGCCATCGTGCAGAGCGCCGACAAACCGGGCAACGTGACTCTCAAGGTTTCCGCCAAAGGCGTGAAGCCCGCAACAATTACATTACCCGTGAAATAACAACAGTAAAAAATAACCGAGGTATTTATCCTTAAAAATCAGGTATTTATCCTTAAAAATCATCACGACAGAATGGAAGACATGAAAGAGAAAGTGGCCAAAGCGTTCAAGGAGCGCTTTGGCCAGCAAGGAACGACATATGCATCATCAGGCCGCATCAACCTTATCGGCGAGCATACCGATTATAACGGGGGCTTCGTATTCCCGGGAGCCATCGACAAGGGTATCTGGGCGGAGCTTGCCGCCAACGGCCTCGAGAAATGCAGGGTATACTCCATGGACCTTGACGACTATGCCGAGTTCGGTCTTAAAGAGGAAGATGCTCCGAGCCAGGGGTGGGCACGCTACGTGTTCGGCGTATGCCGCGAGATTCAGAAACGTGGCGGCAAGGTTGAAGGTTTCGACGCTGTATTCGCCGGCAATGTGCCGTTAGGCGCCGGCCTCAGCTCGTCGGCAGCCCTGGAAAGCTGCTTCGCCTTCGCCCTGAACGACATGTTCAACAACAATGTGATAAGCAAGTTTGACCTTGCCCGTATCGGACAGAGCACCGAGCATAACTATTGCGGCGTGAACTGCGGCATCATGGACCAGTTCGCAAGCGTCTTCGGCCGCAAGGGACATCTGATGCGTCTCGATTGCCGCTCGATGGAATACGAATATTTCCCTTTCGATCCGAAGGAGTACCGTCTGGTGCTTGTGGACTCGCGTGTGAAACACGAGCTCAAGGATTCTCCCTACAACAAGCGTCGTGAGAGCTGCGAGCGGGTAGCCTCGCGTCTGGGCATGGAGACACTGCGCGACGCCACTATGGAGCAGCTCGACGCCATCAAGGGCGACATCTCCGCCGAGGATTATTTCCGAGCCAAATTCGTGATCGAGGAGAAGGATCGTGTACTCGCCGTCTGCGACGCCCTTGAAAAGGGCGATTACGAGACTGTCGGCAAGAAGATGTACGAGACCCACAGGGGTCTGTCGAAAGACTATGAGGTAAGCTGTGAGGAACTCGACTTCCTCAACGACATAGCCAAGGAATGCGGCGTAACCGGCTCGCGCATAATGGGCGGCGGTTTCGGCGGCTGTACTATCAACCTTGTGCCCGACGGACTGCATGACAGCTTCATAGCCGAGGCTAAGGCCCGCTTCAACGAGAAGTATGGCCATGAGCCTATGGTTTATGACGTGGTCATCTCCGATGGCGCACGCAAATGTGAGTGACTATGAACATCTCTGAAAGAACATTCCCGAGCACCAAAGGCGACATCAGCGTCTTCAAGCTCGAGAACCGCAGCGGAGCATGGGTGGAGCTCTCCACCCTCGGCGCCGGTGTTGTGGGGCTGGCAGTCCCCGACCGTAACGGCTCTATCGGCGAAGTGGCGCTCGGTTACGCCAACCCCGCCGACTATCTCTACGACGGCCCTTGCATGGGCAAATGTCCCGGAAGATATGCCAACCGTATCGCCAACGGTCATCTCGAAGTGGACGGCAAAGCATATCAGCTGGCCATCAACAATGGCCCCAACGCGCTGCACGGCGGCCCCGAAGGGTTCCAGAACCGTATATGGCAGGCCCGTCGGCTCCCCGACGGCGTGGAGTTCTCATATGTCAGCAAGGATGGCGAGGAGAATTATCCCGGCACCCTTACCCTCAAGGCCACATACACCTGGAGCGAGGATAATATGCTCACTCTGCGCATGGAGGCCGTGACCGACAGCAGGACGGTGGTCAACATCACCAACCATTCCTACTGGAATCTTGCGGGCAAGGACAGCGGCAGCGTGCTCGACCATGAGATGAAGCTGGCCGCCGACAAGTGGCTCCCCACCGACATGACGCAGATTCCTACCGGCGAACTCGCCGATGTGGCCGACACGCCGATGGACTTCCGCGACTTCAAGACCCTCGGCCGCGACATAAAGGCTGACTTCGAGGCTCTGAAAATCGGCAAGGGTTACGACCACTGCTGGGCTATCCGCGACTGGGAGCCGGGCAGGATGGTGGCGGACGCCGTTGTGCTGCGCGACTCCCGTTCCGGCCGTGTACTGAGCATCGACTCCGACCAGCCCGGCGTGCAGATATATACCGGCAACTGGCTCGACGGCTCTCCCGAGAACTGCGACGGCCGTCCCTACCGCGACTATGACGGCGTGGCCATAGAGATGCAGGGATTCCCAGACGCTCCCAACAAGCCTCAGTTCCCCTCGCAGTCGCTCGCTCCCGGAGAGGTGTATGTCCGTACCATCAGGTTCCGCTTCTCTGCCGAATAACCTTCCCCCCAATCATAGAGCGGGCCGTATCCCTCCCGGATGCGGCCCGCTCTATTTTCCTTTATTCATGCGGCCTGACCGGGCTTGTACATATATTGTACATATGCTTTTTTAGTCTGCGATGCGCTTTTTTCATAATTTTGCCGCTCAAAACAAAAGCATTTATGAAAGCACTATCCAAGCTGATTCTTTTTGTGGCGGCATTCATCAGTGTCGTGCCCGTCCGGGGTGCCACAGAGGTCTCCATCTACCATTACGAGAATGTGCAGTTTGTCTATCGCGTCAACCTCACCGACAAGATAGCGAAACTATGGTATGTCTATGACCGTAACGACAAAAAGGTAAAGACCATGGAGATTCCCTCCAAGATCAAATACACCAAAGGGGGCACCACCTACACTCTCACGGTAACCAAGATTGCCGAGAACGCCTTCGGAGATGCCCAGGCCGTTAACATCACCATACCCAATACGGTGACTGAAATCGGCGACGCCGCCTTTTCACAAGGGTATACCAAGCTTGTGAACATACCCACAAAAGTCGAGGTGATCGGAGAATCCGCCTACTCGGACTGCTCCGGGCTGGGCAATGTGAAGATCCCGGCCACATGCCGTAAGATCGGCCATTTCGCATTTGCAAAGTCAAAGATGAGTTCGCTGGCGATAGCCGACGGCGATGTACCCCTCACGATAGGCCAGGGTGCCTTCATGCAATCGAATGTCACCAAGGTAACACTTCCAATGCGTCTCACCTCCATGGGCAACCGTGCTTTCTCGCGATGCTCCTCTCTGCAGGAAGCTCATATCTATGGCGTGAAACTTATCGACGACTGGTCGTTTGAGGAATGTACATCGCTGACCACCGTCACCATAGGGAGTGGTGTCACAGAGATTGGCTTCCTCGCCTTTGCGGAATGTCCGCGTCTCGCCAACATCTCCTGGCCTACCTCCGTGACTGTCATCGGTGACGGAGCCTTTCAGGGATGCACCAGCCTCTCCGGCATGAATTTCCTTCCCGGCATACAGTCGATAGGCCAGGCTGCCTTCTCCACATGCACGGCTATGACGTATCTCACATTCCCAGCCTCGCTGAAATCGTTAGGATATGCCGCTTTTGCCCATTGCGACGCTCTGAAGAGTGTGAAGTCTGAGGCTCCCACCCCTCCCGCAGCCTATGAGAACTCTTTCCCCGACTGTGTCAAAAACATCACCCTCGACATCAACACTGCCTGGATACCGGCCTACCGCAATGCTGATGGATGGAGCAAATTCCAATATCTGACCACCGGAGTGGATGACGCCGGCATCGACACCCCCGCCGATGATGTGAAATGGTATGACCTCCATGGCAATCAAGTCGTCCCCGACCATCTCTCCAAAGGAATTTACATCCGCATCGCCAACGACAAAGCATCCAAAGTATCCATCCCCTGACAACCATAACAAAACCTAAACAAACACCCCGGGCAGCGGGAATCGATGATTCCTGCTGCCCGGGGTCATATTATCAGGACCCAACGGGTCGTCGGCCATAGCCTGGGCTATGGGCGGTGATGACGTGTCCGGAAATCCGGATATGTCGGATTATTTATAGGAGGCGTTGTGCATGTCGCCCGTCTCCATGAATGCCTGATGGAATGCGAAGGCATCCTTGAGGCTGTGCTGCGTATGGAATCCCTTGCCCTCGGTGAGCTTGAGATAATCCCACATGAGCTGCTTGTAGTCGGGATGCACGCAGTTCTCGATGATGGTCTGCGCACGCTGTATGGGACTCTTGCCGCGCAGGTCGGCAACGCCCTGCTCCGTGGCAAGGATCTTCACGGAATGCTCGCTGTGGTCAAGATGCGATACCATAGGTACTATCGTGGAAATCTTGCCTCCCTTCTGGATTGACGGGCAGCTGAAAATCGACAGATAGGCATTGCGGCTGAAGTCGGCTGAACCGCCGATGCCGTTCATCATCTTGGTGCCAAGCACATGAGTGGAGTTGACATTGCCGAAGATATCGGCTTCAAGGGCCGTGTTCATGGCAATCAGACCGAGACGGCGCACAACCTCCGGGCTGTTGGAAATCTCGCCGGGACGCATCACGATCTTGTCGCGGAAGAAATCGATGTTGTCCATGAAGTGGAGCATGGCATCGTCGCTGAAAGTCAGCGCACATGTCGACGCAAAGCGGCACTTACCCTCCTCCATCAGCGTCATCACGGCATCCTGAATCACCTCCGTGTACATCTCGAACTGGGGAATCTCGGGATTCTCGCCCAGACCGTAAAGGACAGCGTTGGCCACATTGCCCACACCGCTCTGGATGGGAAGGAACTCCTTGGGAATACGGCCGGCACGGAGCTCATGCACGAGGAACTCGCAGATGTTGTCGCCGATTTTCTGTGTAAGCTCGTCGGGGCTGGTGAAGGGTTTGATGCTTTCGGAAGCATTGGAGGGCACTACGCCCACAATCTTCTTGGGGTCGATATGAAGTACGGTGTCGCCGATACGGTCAGAGGGTTTGTAGATGGGAATCTCGCGACGGTGAGGAGGATCCATGGGCACGTAGTTGTCGTGGAAGCCACGGAAAGAATTGTGATAATAGCTCGAATACTCTATGATCACCTTCTTGGCCATGTGCGCGAGCGTGGGGCTCATGCCGAGACCTGCGCCGAGAATCACGTCGCCATTGGGGCTCATCTCGGTGGCCTCGATGATAGCCACGTCAATGTCGCCGAAGAAGCCGTAACGCAGATCCTGCGACACATGGCTGAGATGGGAGTCGAAGTAATGTATGTCGTGATTGTTGACGCGGTTGCGGCAATCCTTGTGGCTCTGATAGGGGGTACGCATGTTTATGGCGTTGGCACGCGACAGCTCGCCGTCTACATGGTCGTTGGTCGACGCTCCGGTGTAGAGGTTGATCTTGAATTCCTCGCCGTTTTCATGGGACTTCTGGGCACGTTCTGCCAAGGCTACTGTTACAACTTTAGGCGTTCCTGATGCCGTAAAGCCCGACAACCCGATGTTGTCGCCGTTCTTGATCAACGCAGCAGCTTCCTCTGCTGTGATAAAAGGTATGCTCATTGTCGTTTATTAGATTTAAGAGAGGCCATCTAAAATTTCCTGCCCTACAATTATACTGTAAAACATATTTTTACTATATTTGCAGTGTCCGGAAAGTCCAGACTCCCTCAATTGGAATTTCTGCACAAATTTATAAAAAATATGCAATAACTCCACAATGACAGAGCCCTTTTTTTTACCTGAGGAGAAAAAAAATTGCACACCGCAGAAGCGAGTGCGCATAGAAACCTATGGCTGCCAGATGAATGTGGCCGACTCGGAGGTTATAGCGGCGATGATGTCGCTGGCCGGTTACGAGCCTACCGACACCGATACGGAGGCTGCCGCCGTAATGCTCAACACCTGCTCCATCCGCGATAACGCCGAGCAGAAAATATACTCCCGGCTGGCCTACTGGAACGCCCTGCGCCGCAAGACGGGCCGCAATATCATAATAGGCGTGGTGGGCTGCATGGCCGAACGCCTCAAGGAAGAGCTCGTGGAGAAACATGGCGTAGACCTTGTGGCCGGTCCCGACGCATACCGCGAGATTCCCGACCTCATAGCCGCCGCCGAAACGGGAAATCCCGCAGTGAACGTGGAATTGTCGCTCTCGGAGACATACCGCGACATCACGCCTCGACGTCTCGCCAACGGAGTATCCGGATTCATATCCATAATGCGCGGCTGCAACAACTTCTGTTCCTACTGCATAGTACCCTACACACGCGGACGCGAACGCTCCCGCGAGCCGGAAAGCATTCTCGCCGAACTCCGCGACCTCGCCGCCAGAGGTTTCCGGGAGGCCACCCTCCTCGGCCAGAATGTCAACTCATACCATTATGAGGATGCCGACAGCAACGTCACCGACTTCCCGGCATTGCTGCGAATGGTAGCCATGGAAGCCCCCGACATGAGGATACGCTTCACAACCTCCCATCCAAAGGATATGAGCGACAAGACTCTCGAGACCATCGCCGAATTTCCCAATCTCGCCCGACATATTCATCTGCCTGTGCAGAGCGGTTCCGACGACGTGCTCAAGAACATGAACCGCAAATATACCCGGCAGTGGTACCTCGACCGTATAGCCGCCATCCGACGCATAATTCC
This sequence comes from uncultured Muribaculaceae bacterium, assembly GCA_910584525.1. Lineage (GTDB taxonomy): Bacteria > Bacteroidota > Bacteroidia > Bacteroidales > Muribaculaceae > Lepagella. The sequence goes on from CAJUAT010000002.1 coordinate 91,620, forward strand.
CGACGCCGGAATATCCACCGACATGTTCACGGGATTCCACGACGAGTCGGAGGAGGATTTCGAGCAGACCCTCTCGCTCATGAGGGAAGTGGGGTTCGACTCCGCCTTCATGTTCAAATATTCTGAACGTCCCGGCACGTTGGCTTCAAGAACGATGCCCGACAACATTCCCGAGGAAGTGAAGATAGAGCGCCTCAACCGTATGATAGCACTTCAGAACGAGCTGTCGCTGGAGAGCAACCGCCGCGACATGGGCAAAAGCTTCGAGGTCCTGGTGGAAGGGCCTTCCAAGCGGAATGCCGAGGAATACTGCGGCCGCACGTCGCAGAACAAGTTTGTGGTATTTCCGCGCCGGGGCGTCAACGCCGGCGACTTCGTGAAGGTGCGCATCACCGACGCCTCGTCGGCCACATTGCGCGGTGAGGTGCTCTGATCAGAGCACCTTCACCCACTTGTTGCGCTCCACCGCCGGGGAATCGTCAACATTGTCGTCGCCCTCCTGAAGCTCCAGAAGAAGCTCCTCAAGGTCGAAGGGGAGATCCGACATCAGCACCACCCGGCGGCTGCCGTCGCCAAGCTGCGGCCGCCAAACCATCGTCCACTCCGCACGCGGTCCCACGCTGTTGTTGAGTTCCGGAGATGTCGACGAATAGGTCTCCGCTGATATCCCCTTGCCGTCTGTCACCCTGAATATGTTGAAATAGATGGTGTTGTCGCCCTGGTTTTCAATCACCAGATTGTCGGCACCATCCTCGGTGACATAGCGGAACTCCGCGGGGAAGATACTGTTCTGACGCGTATAGCATTCCCAGTTGCGCAGAATGGCGGCCAGAAGCTGTATGTCGGATACATAAGAGGTGTCGGAGTCGCATATTTCCAAGCCACCCCGGTTAGCAGCTCCGTCATGAGTATATATCATGTTGCCTGGCTGCGGTTTCTTAGGAAATTTATTCCCTTTGGGTCCGAATCCGCCCACTACCGTGGCGTTGTCCTTGGCCTTCCTGTTGGCATCGACCATCCTGTTGAGCACCGTGGCGCGGCCCTCCCCCTTTACGGTCAGATTCTTCTTGCGCAATTTGCTGGTCACTATCACCTCGGCACCCCGGCCGAGGTCGAGGACATCACTGGGCCTCAGTTCCATACCTTTGGTCACCGCTTTCTTCTGACCCTGCCGCTCGACAGTAGCCTTACCCTTGACTTCATATACCGCATACTGCGCATGTGCCGCAAGCATGGCTGTGGCGGCAAGAATAATCATGACAATTCTTTGCATGGCGTTTCTTTTGTTGTTTCTTTCCTGAATAATCTGTTAGAGCGCGTTCCTTAAAATTTCGGGGCCGTAGGGGTCGCAGACTTGAGGCGATTTTAGTCGGTTGCTGAAGGAGCATACCGAGGTATGTGACTGACAGCAAGCGGCTAAAAGCGGCCAAGTCTGCGAGGGTGAAGGTAACTTCCTCCGCGTCAAGGCCTCCGATATTGTTAAAATGCGCTCGTATAACATTTTTGTCAATGAACTCATTTAAACTTTTGTGATTTGTGAATTTTTTTAAGGAAAACCACAGC
>CAJUAT010000003.1 GCA_910584525.1 uncultured Muribaculaceae bacterium
GTCGTTTTTTTATGCCCGTATCTCTGAAATTACATACTTGCGAAACTTAAATCAATTATGATATTGAGCGATATGCCTCAGACCCAAAAGGGCAGTTGGTTCCTCCATTACCGCGACAAGATGGACTCGGAGCTGATTGCAACCATCGAGGCTACGGTCTACGAGATATGGCGCACCAAAGAGCGCATCCGCAAGCTCAACAATTCCCAATCCCCGGTTCCCGATTACCTGAAGGGCTACCTGCGCCGCCTCGACCGCGACCTGAACAAGATGCGCTCCGTCGCGGTCTACTACCGCGAGTATTCCTCAATCGAGAACTTGCAGCTTCTCGGTGAGAACTACATCAAGCAGATGAAGCGCGACCATACTCCTTTGACCTTCCAAACCTCTATCCTGTGTCAGAGAATCGGAATTGCAAAGGACGGCTTCTATTCCTCCATGCGCGAGGGCCACAAGTACGACGCCAACGATAATCAGTACCTCGATACTCTCGGCTATGATTATGATTTCTCGACGCTCGACGTCCGCGCCGACAAGGACGTTGACCCCGACGCGCCCATCTGCATCGGCATGGACTACAACGCCAACATCAACTGGATTGTCGCCGGTCAGCCTCGCGACCGCCGACTAAATGTAATCAAATCTTTCTACGTCAAGTTCGAGCGTAAAATCCCGGCTCTCGTCCAAGACTTCTGCCGTTACTATGCGGAGCACCGAAACAAGACTGTGGTCTATTATTTCGATGCAACCGCCCTCGGCTCGAACTATGCCGTCAACGAGCAGGATTTCCGTTGGGTAGTAGTCCACGAGTTCGAGAGGCAGGGCTGGCGCGTGGAGGCCGTCTACCTCGGCAACCCCATGCGCCACGATGAAAAATACCTGCTCATCAACCAGGGCTTCGCAGGTAATCAACGCCTCATGCCGTTCTTCAACCGCTCGAACAACGAAGACCTTATCCTCGCCGTCCAGTCAGCCGGTGTAAGCCGCGGGCGTAACGGCTTCCACAAAGACAAGGCCGGCGAGAAACTTGCAGAGTCTGAAGAAGACCTCCTCGAACACCGCACCGACGGCACCGACGCCTTCGATACCCTCTACATCGGCTGCGAAAAGTTCCCGTACCACGACACCTTCGCCCTCTCCGTGTCGGGCGTATCGTGATGCTATACTTTTGAATCGAGAAAAATCAACCTATAAGTTGCATTTTTCATTTATTGTCCGTAACTTTGCACTCGGATACATGTTTATATAGTATGAAGTTTGTACGGATAATCGACGGATTCGACCATCTTTGGGCTGTAAAAGCACAAGATAAGGAAGCGGATGAGCTTACCATTCTGTTCCGAAACTGGACCAATGGCGAGTATCTTCTTGACTTCTTTATGGAAAACATGGAAGACCTAAAAAGCTACTTCCATATTGAACGACTCGATGAAGCCGTCAATGATACGTTTGAAGATGCAGAGGCATTGCAGGAACTTGTTCTTGAAATTCCCTATACAGAACATCTTGACGAGCTATTCAAACCGCTTGACATCACAGACACCCGTGCCCGTGAGTTAAGTCGTGAGAAAGACCGCAACTGGAACCGTGAACGTCATGCGAGTTGGCTTCGCATCTACGCCATAAGGCTTGAGCCGAACGTTTATATCGTAACCGGTGGAGCTATCAAACTTACACGGACGATGCAGGAGCGTGAACATACAACGCTTGAATTGCAAAAGCTCAACCGCTGCAAAGCGTTCCTTAAAGCCAACGGCGTTTTCGATCAGGACAGTTTTGTTGAACTTACTAATGAATAATATTATGGCAAGCAAGGCAATTAAATTTTTGGAGGAACATCAGAGTGAGACCCCTTCGCGGTTTGCAGAAGAAGCCGCATGGCGAAAGGAAAATGCAGGTTGGCTCCGCTGGTCGCGTCAGCTTGCCGTCACCCTCATTGGCTATATGCAGGACAACGGCCTTAAAAGAGCCGACCTTGCCGCTCGTCTCGGCGTCAGTCCGCAATATGTCAGCAAGTTATTGTCAGGCACAGAAAACCTCAGTTTCAAGAGTGTTGCCAATATTGAGGATAAGCTCGGCATCTCTTGTTTCGTCATGGCGTGATACGTCTATAAGATGGTTCAGTTCAATCAATACGACTCTCTTGTTGACCTCACGGCGATTAAGGATTATTGCCATGATAATGGACGTATTGTCCATTATCCCAAGGATGATGTTTTTGTCCAGCAGGGATATGTTGCCAGAAATCTTGGTGTAATAAAATCGAGATATTTCAAATATACGACTCTCACCACTTCGGGCAATGAAGCGGTAGTAGGGTTTGCCTTTGAGGGTGAAATTGTCGCTGATTTCTACAATTCCTATAATGGCCGACCATCAGAAATTACCATAAAAGCAGGATGCGATGCCTCGGTGTCGCAAATCCGAATGTAGGAGGCTAAGGGCGTGTTTGACGCAACATTTAATGGTAATCTTTCCTACCTTAATGGCACTCTGTTCAGTGAGATTTATTCCCGTTATCTTGAACTTTACCGTAAGACGCCGACAGAACGTTATCTCGATTTAATCGCCCAATATCCTGATATTTTAGACATAATTTCGTTACGCGACATAGCCTCATATCTCCTCGTAACCCCGGTGTATCTGAGCAGAATCCGAAAAATCTCGCTAAAAAGTCAGGCGAATAAAACTTGTTTTATCCTGAAGTCATTTTTTCTGCCGAACTTTGCCAAAAAGAATTAGCAAATGAAAAATAGGATACTCATATCAATCTTATGACTGATGATAGCGACGCCGTTCTTGGCATCCGCACATACAGACATCATTAACCCATCGGGCAATCACGACCTGGTCGCACTTCCCGCTGTCGTCTCTGAACATTCACAGTCAGAAGAATTATCATTCAAAGGATTACAATGCGGAAACGGTACGGCTATCTCAGATTTATTAGCACGCCATCGCATTCTAACCGCAATGCGACCGCATACAACTGCAATGCGAGTGCAATGCGACATGCAGCCTACTGCAATGCGAGTGCACTGGCAATTCAAAATTCAAAATTCACAAATTCAAAATTATCGCATCCCTGCCGCTTCTGTGCCTACATCTGAAAATTATTGTGGCTATAAAAAGGTCTGTGAACTCTCGGTGTAGTTCCGGTTCAGTTGTGTGATTCCAAAAAATGAGCAGTTTCGGTGCAGTTCGGAGATTCCCCAAAAGAGACAGAGCAACCCGCTATGCGATTCGGTGAGAGTCGGTCAATTTGCCCTAATAAGAAAAAATATGTAATTTTGCAAATTGAAATAGAAGTGACCGGCGGTTGATGGTATTTACTCGGATAACGGGAGGTAGCGCACGGACGCCGGGAATATCTTCTGTATATTATGATATAAAAGATGAAAACCAACGTAGCAGTGTTTTTCGGCGGCCGCAGTGTGGAGCATGAGATTTCGGTGATCTCCGCGCTGCAGGCCATCAATGCCTTCAATAAGGAGAAGTACAACATCATTCCAATATATATATCCAAGAAGGGCCGGTGGTACACGGGTCCCGGTCTGCTGGAGATACGCAATTACCGCAACATGGACAAGCTCGTGGCGGAGTCGGAAGAGGTGTACATGCGTCCCGAATATGGCGACTACAATCTTTACAAGGTCAATGCGGGCGGCGGCCTTTTCGGGAAGAAGAATCCGGTGGTGGCGGAGCTGCATGTGGCTGTTCCGGTGCTTCACGGCACGCACGGCGAGGATGGTATTTTCGAGGGTGTGCTCGAGACAATCGGAATACCTTTCGCCGGCTGCGACACTCTCTCCAGCGCCAACGGCATGGACAAGATAACCATGAAGATGATACTCGGCGCCGAGGGGATTCCGGTGGTGGACTATGTATGGTTCACCGACTGGCAATGGCAGAACTCGCATGAGGCCATTCTCGACAAGGTGGAGAAGAAGCTGGGGTATCCCGTGATAGTGAAGCCGGCCAATCTGGGGTCGAGCGTGGGCATAAGCAAAGCCGCCGACAGGACAGAGCTGGCCGCCGCCATCGACAATGCCGCCAAATTCGCCGAACGTATCATCGTGGAGCATATGGTGGAGCAACTCAAGGAAATCAATTGCTCGGTGCTCGGCGATGCCGACGAGCATAAGAGTTCTGTATGCGAAGAGCCCATCAAGAGCGGCGACTTCCTCAGCTATGAGGACAAATACATGGGAGGCACCAAGACCACCGCGGGCATGCAGGCCAGCGAAAAACGAATTCCCGCCGACTTGCCCGCAGAGGTGAGCGAGAAGATACGCCATATAGCCGGCGAGACTTTCCGTGTGCTCTCATGTCATGGCGTTAGCCGCATCGACGTGATGATCGACGAGAAGGACGGCAGCATTTATGTGAACGAGATCAACACCATCCCCGGCTCCCTGAGCTTCTATCTATGGGAAGCCTCTGGAATATCTTTCGAGAAGTTGATGGATCGTCTCGTGCAGCTGGCCCTCAAGAGGAAACGTCTCCAGGAGAGAAAAACCTTCACCTACGATTCCAATATCTTCGCCCTCGGCGGCGGTACCAAGGGTGCCAAAGGCGTCAAAAATTAATAGCCAGAGGCATCAAAACCAAGACCAAACGATGGAAAAGAAATTCAGAGAATACAACAGCCAGCTCAGTCTGGGCGATGTCAACAAGGAGGTACTTGCCGACTGGGACAGGCACTCGCTGTTTGAGAGAAGCATGAAAGAACGGGAGGGGAATCCTACCTTCGTGTTCTATGAAGGGCCCCCGTCGGCCAACGGTATGCCGGGCATACACCATGTGATGGCCCGTACCATCAAGGATATATTCTGCCGTTACAAGACGATGAAGGGCTTCCACGTAAAGCGCAAGGCCGGTTGGGACACTCATGGTCTCCCCGTGGAGCTGGGCGTGGAGAAAACCCTCGGCATCACCAAGGAGGATATCGGCAAGAAGATATCCGTAGATGAATACAATGCCGCCTGCCGCCGCGAGGTGATGAAATATACCAAGGAATGGACCGACCTTACCCATAAGATGGGTTATTGGGTCGACCTCGACAATCCGTACATAACCTACGACTCCAAATATATGGAGAGCCTGTGGTGGCTGCTCAAGCAGCTTTACGACAAGGGATATCTCTACAAGGGGTATACGATACAGCCATACAGTCCGGGCGCCGGCACGGGCCTCAGCTCCCATGAGCTCAACCAGCCGGGGTGCTACCGCGATGTCAAGGACCTGACGGCTACCGTGCTCTTCGATATCGTTGACCCCAAGGAGGAAATGAAGGCATGGGGGCGTCCCTGCTTCCTGGCATGGACCACGACTCCCTGGACACTCCCCAGCAATACCGCCCTCTGCGTCGGCCCGAAATTCGATTACGTGACCGTGCAGACCTACAACCCCTATACCGGCGAGAAGCTCAGCATAGTGATGGCCGAGGCTCTGGTGGCTTCCTATTTCAAGAAGGAGGGAGCCGATGCCGACATGGATGCGTGGAAACAGGGCGACAAGGTGCTCCCGTACCGCATAACCGGCAAATGGAAAGGCTCCGAACTCGTAGGCATGCATTACCGTCAGCTGATGCCCTGGATCAAACCTACGGAGAAAGTTGACGAACATGCTCCGGCATATGTGCAGGAATATGCACAAAAGCATCCCGAAAAAGTATATAGCGTAGATCGTTTCCGCTTTGTGGAGATAGAGGAGGAGGCCTTCCGTGTGATTCCCGGCGACTATGTCACCACGGACGACGGTACGGGTATCGTGCACATAGCTCCCACCTTCGGAGCCGACGACGCCAAGGTGGCCAAGGCTGCCGGGGTGCCCGCGCTCTATCTTATCAACAAGCGCGGCGAGACGCGTCCGATGGTGGATCTCCGCGGTCGCTTCTATCCTGTGGAGGAGCTTGCCGACACATTCGTCAAGGCATGCGTCAACGAGGCGGAATATTCCCGACATGCAGGGGCATATGTCAAGAACGCCTATGATCCCAGATTCAACGAGGGAGGCAAATACGACGAGGCAGCCGCCTCAAAGGCCGACGACCTCAACGTGGAGCTGTGCGTGGAGCTCAAGCAGCAGGGGAAGGCATTCCGCACGGAGAAGCATGTGCACAACTATCCCCATTGCTGGCGTACCGACAAGCCGGTGCTTTATTACCCGCTCGACAGCTGGTTTATCCGCACACCGCAGGCCCGCGAGGAGCTGATAGCGCTCAACGACACCATCAAGTGGAAGCCCGCCTCCACGGGCAGTGGCCGTTTCGGCAAATGGCTTGAGAATGTGCAGGACTGGAATCTGTCGCGTTCGCGCTACTGGGGCACTCCGTTGCCTATCTGGCGCACCAACGACGGTTCCGAGGAAATAATCATAGGCAGCTACGAGCAGCTTGCGGAGGAAATCGACAAGGCGGTAGCCGCCGGCGTCATGGAATCCAACACCGTGCGCGACAAAGGGTTCGTCCCCGGCGACATGAGCCGCGAGAACTATGACAAGATCGACATGCACCGCCCTTATGTGGATGAAATCGTCCTGGTGTCGCCGTCGGGCAAACCGATGCGCAGGGAGCTTGACCTCATCGACGTATGGTTCGACTCGGGTGCCATGCCGTATGCGCAGATACATTATCCTTTCGAGAACAAGGAGCTTCTCGACAGCGGGGAAGTATATCCCGCCGACTTCATCGCCGAGGGCGTTGACCAGACCCGCGGATGGTTCTTCACTCTTCATGCCATTGCCGGCATGGTGTTCGGGTCGGTGGCTTACAAGGCGGTGATATCCAACGGCCTGGTGCTCGACAAGAAGGGCATGAAGATGGCGAAGCGTCTCGGCAACGCCGTGAATCCATTCGACAACATAGAGCGTTTCGGCTCCGACCCGGTGCGCTGGTACATGATATCGAACTCCTCGCCTTGGGACAATCTCAAGTATGACGAAGGGGGAGTGGCCGAGGTTAGCCGCAAGCTTTTCGGTACGCTTTACAATACGTATAAGTTCTTCGCCCTCTACGCCAATGTCGACGGGTTCACGGGCACGGAGGCCCGGGTGCCGGTGTCGGAACGTCCGGAGATCGACCGGTGGATACTGTCGCTGCTCCACAGTCTTGTGGCCGAGGTGACGGAAGACCTCGACGATTATGAGCCCACCAAGGCGGCGAGAGCCATAGACACTTTTGTCAACGACCATCTGTCGAACTGGTACGTGCGACTGAACCGTCGCCGTTTCTGGGCCGGGGAGATGGACAGCGACAAGCTGGCAGCCTACCAGACGCTTTACGAATGCCTGAAGACCGTGGCGTTGCTGATGGCTCCTTTCGCTCCCTTCTACAGCGACCGCATGTACGGCGATCTGACGGCTCCCGCCAGGGAACCCGACGGATATGCCTCGGTGCATCTCGCCGATTTCCCGGTGACTGACCCGGCATTGATCGACAAGGATCTCGAGGAGCGTATGGCTCTCGCACAGCAGATCACCTCGGCAGTGCTGGCACTGCGTCGAAAGGTGAACCTGAAGGTGCGCCAGCCGCTGCAGACGCTTCTCGTGCCCGTGATGAACGACCGTCAGCGCGTCAGCATCGATGCCGTGAGAAACATTATCCTCGATGAGGTCAATGTCAAGGAGCTGAAGCTCGTGGACAATGAGGAGAGCGGACTCGTGAAGCGTGTCAAGGCCGACTTCAAGAAGCTCGGGCCCCGTTACGGCAAAATCATGAAGGATCTCGGCAAGGCTATCGCCTCCATGAGCCAGAAGGAAATCGCCGAACTGGAGAGCAACGGAAGCTATACATTCACGGCGCTGCCCGACTCGCCGACAGTGACGGTAGACGATGTGGATATCGCCGCCGAGGATGTGCCCGGCTGGCAGGTGGCCAACGACGACCAGCTCACTGTGGCCCTCGATGTCACCGTGACGCCCGAACTCAAGAATGAGGGTCTCGCCCGTGAACTCGTGAACCGTATTCAGAATGAGCGCAAGAGCCGCGACTTCGACATTACCGACAAGATAGTGGTGGAGCTCAGCGATACCCCCGAGGTGCGTGAGGCTCTCGAGTCTTTCGGCTCTTATCTGGCCAATCAGGTGCTCGCCAACGATGTGCGGCTCGTGGAGGGTCTTGAGGGCGACGACACCGTGGCTTTCGACATCGACAACAAGCAGATAAATGCAAGAATCCATCGCGATAAGTGACCGCAGACGCCGTAACGGCGTAATGCTCCTGCTGGTGGTGGCCGGCATAATCATTGCCGACCAGGCTATGAAAATATGGGTCAAGACCTCGTTCTATATGGGCGAGGACTTGCCCCTCTTTTCTTGGTTCCATCTAAAGTTTATAGAGAACAACGGCATGGCCTTCGGCATGGAGCTTACGAGCAAGCTCTTCCTGACCTTCGGCCGGCTGGCAGTGGTCTGTCTGCTGATATGGCTGTTGCTGAAGATTCGGGGCATGCGTACGTTGCGGCGCGGCTTTCTGGTGGCAATGGCTCTGATTACCGCCGGTGCCGCCGGAAATATCTTCGACTGCGTGTTCTACGGCGTGGCTTTCAACAATCCCATGCCTCCGGAGACTGCCGTGCTCTTTCCCGACGGTGGCGGATATGCCGGATGGTTCGAGGGGAGAGTGGTCGACATGCTCTATTTCCCGCTGTTCGATTTCGTGTGGCCTGAATGGATGCCCTTTGTAGGCGGCCAGTATTATGAGTTTTTCGCCTATATCTTCAATATAGCCGATGCGGCGATATGTGTGGGCGTGGCGTTACTGATATTCTTCTACAGCCGCGACACGGGCATAGCCTATGCCGTGTTGACGAGGCCTCGCTCCGGCAAGGGGCTGAAGGAGGGCAAAAGAAAGGGCATAAAATGACCTGCAGGGGAGTGCATATCCTGATGCTTGGGGCGATGCTTGCGGCGACAGGCTGTGTGCGCCGTCCGGAGCATGTGCTCTCCGACAAAGAGATGGCATCGCTCGTGGCCGACATGGAGATAGCCGAGGGGTATCTGCAGACGCAGCCCACGGGTGGAAACCGCGAGGAGCTCAACAGGCGTATCACCGACGGAATCCTGGAGGCCCACGGCGTGACCCGACAGGAGTTCGACAGCACCATGGCATGGTACGGCCGCAATGTTGACGACTATTACAAGCTTGACCGACGCACGCGTCATGAGCTGGAGAAACGTCGGCGTTATTATGCCGGTCTGAAAGGGGATGCCGGCAAGGAAGCGGAGAAGCTGGATAATTTGTGGCCATATTCGCGTATGGCCATGATTTCGGAGCAGTCGGGCTCCAATGTGCTCCGTTTCTCATTGCCTATGGCGGATATAAAGCCTGGTTCCGCTTTGCGCTGGCGCATGAGGTTCCACAACAGTGCCGATGCTTTCCTCCTGTTCGGCGTGGAGTATGCCGACGGGTCGATGACTTATCTTGCAAGAAGAGCGAGCTCGCAGCGTAAGCAGGAGATGGAGCTTCAGACCGACACGGCTATGAAGATCAAGAGGACTTTCGGACATCTGTACGTATCCAAAGAAACGGCATTGCCCTTATGGATCGACTCCATATCGCTCGAGACGCTCCCCTTCGATTCCACGCAATATTACCGCATGCACTCACAACGTCTGCTGCCTCCCTGACATGAGTAATAAGTAACTGTTCATAATTTCGGCCAGTTACTTAAACCAATAAAACGAAAGGCACTTCCCGGTTGAGAAGTGCCTTTCGTTTTAATTACATCCGTTCAGGATTTTTTCTGAACCTTGGCCCAGGTGTCCTTGAGGCCGATGGTCTTGTTGAATACTGGATGTTCGGGTGTGGAGTCCTTGTCGACGACATAATATCCGAGACGCTGGAACTGGTAGTGGTCGCCCTGTTTGATTCGTTCAGCGAGCCAGGGTTCGATCATGGCGTTTTCGCGTATTGTGAGCGAGTCGGGGTTCAGCAGGTCGCGGAAATCGCCTTCCTCGGCGCCGGGGTTCTCCACGGAGAAGAGACGGTCGTAGTCGCGGATTTCGGCCTTGACGGCAGTAGGGACGGATACCCAGTGAAGAGTGCCTTTCACTTTCCTGTCGGCACCGGGGAGGCCGCTGCGGGTCTCGGGGTCGTAGGTGGCGTGAATGGCCGTGATATTCCCTTCGGCATCTTTGTCGACACCTGTGCAGTTCACGATGTAAGCACCTTTGAGACGCACCTCCTTGCCGGGGGTCATGCGGAAGAATTTCTTGGGTGGATTCTCCATGAAGTCGTCGCGTTCAATCCAGAGTTCGCGGCTGAAGGGCATCTGATGGGTGCCTTCGGCAAGGTTCTCGGGATTGTTGTCCATCTCCATCATCTCGGTTTTGTCGGCGGGATAGTTGTCGAGAATAAGTTTCACGGGATTCTGGACCACGCTCACGCGTGTGGCTGTGGCGTTGAGGTCTTCGCGGATGGAGTGCTCGAGCAGTTCTATGTGGTTCAGAGCCTCATATTTGGTGTAACCGATGCGGTTGATGAAATTCTTGATGCTCTGGGGGGTATAACCGCGCCGTCTCAGGCCTCGGAGGGTAGGCATGCGGGGGTCGTCCCAGCCGGCCACGAGGCCTTCCTTGACGAGCTGCAGGAGCTTGCGCTTGCTCATCACGGTATAGGTGAGGTTGAGGCGGTTGAACTCTATCTGTCGCGGGCAGTATGACTCGTCGGCCAGCTCTTTGACGAAATATTCATAGAGAGGGCGGTGAGGCACGAACTCGAGGGTGCATATGGAGTGTGTCACGCCTTCGAAGTAGTCGCTCTGACCGTGAGCGAAGTCGTACATCGGATATACCTTCCATGTGTCGCCGGTTCGCCAGTGGGGCGTCTTGATGATGCGGTACATGATAGGGTCGCGGAAGTGCATGTTGTCGGAGGCCATGTCGATTTTGGCGCGAAGCACCATCGAGCCTTCCTCAAACTCACCTTTGTTCATGCGCTCGAAAAGGTCGAGGTTCTCTTCCACGGGTCTGTCGCGGTAGGGGCTGTTGGTGCCGGGCTGTGTGGGAGTCCCTTTCTGGGCGGCTATCTGTTCGCTGGTCTGTTCGTCGACATATGCCTTCCCCTCTTTGATGAGACGCACCGCAAGGTCGTAGAGCTTCGGGAAATAGTCGGAGGCGTAATAGAGGCGGTCGCCCCAGTCGTAACCGAGCCAATGGATGTCTTCCTTGATGGCCTCCACATATTCCGTATCCTCTTTCTGCGGGTTTGTGTCGTCGAAACGGAGGTTGCAGGTGCCTCCGAATTTTTCGGCGGCGCCGAAGTCCATGATGAATGCTTTGGCGTGGCCGATATGCAGGTAGCCGTTGGGTTCGGGAGGAAATCGGGTGTTGAGCCGGCCGCCGTTCTTGCCGGCGGCAAGGTCGGCTACTATCTCTTGTTCCACAAAGCTGAGGCCTCCCTCCGGAGTCGCCTGTTCGTCAATCGTTATCTCTGCCATTTTACGTACTGTAAAAAAGATGTTGTTCTGAAAATCACTAATGAATCACCCTCGCTGCCTGTACGACTGCGAGGGTGTGGTCTGTCAGTTGAGCACCATTGCACCTAAGGTGCATCCCTTCACCTTGACGTAGGTACGGGCAAACTGCCGTATGAAGTTGACTGTGCTGGTCTTGGGTGTCGTCATTTGTTTCTGTTTGGTGTCGGCTGAATTTTTCAATGAGTATTCGTGTGCCATAGGCAATAAGGTTATGTTTATATGTATGAGATTTATTTTTTTAATTATTTTGACTTGGTTATGCTGTGCAGATTGTGAATCCGAAAGATATGTCCGGCGGTGTCTGAACAGCACTATTATAACGCATGGAATTGGATTTTTATTGAGAGGTGCATAAAAAAACACCGTCTGAATGTTCAGGCGGTGTGATAATTATTTCTCAATGTGGTCAGAGGGTAAGGACGATATCCTTTTCGTGAGCAATTCGGCGGAGGTTGAGAATGGCGTATCTCATGCGACCGAGAGCTGTGTTGATGCTCACGCCGGTGATTTCAGCTATTTCCTTGAAGCTGAGGTTCTGGTAGTATCTCATACGCAGCACCTGACGCTGGAGCTCGGGGAGCTCTTCAATCAGCAGCTTCACGTCAGCTTTAATCTGGTCGGTGACCATTATGTCCTCGATGGTCTGCTCGCAAAGTTCCTTGCGGTTGAGCACATCGATGTCGGTAAGGTCGGCCGACTGTAGGTTTTCTGATTTTTCCTGCCGATAATAGTCGATTATCAGGTTATGCGCTATTCTGGAAATCCAGGCGGGGAATTTGCCGTTCTCCGTGTACCTGCCGTTGCGGATGGTCTGGATGGCCTTCACGAAGGTCTCCTGAAATATATCGTTGGCTATATCCTCGTTCTTGATGATACGGAGTATATAGTTGAATATCCGGTCCTGGTGGCGCTTAAGCAATGTGTCGAATGCTTCGTTGCTACCTTGCGCATATGCCTTGACAAGCTGCTCGTCGGTCAAGGTGGTGGTGTTTGCCATACTGCTTTTTTGGTTAGTTGGGTAAATGTTTTCTATAGGCAGTTGGTTTGATAATTCTCTGGTTGATAATTAGTTGTCTGTGTGTCTTTATTGACGCGAGTACAAAATTACAACATGCAACGAAGAAATGCAAATTTTAGCGCAACAAAAAATATTAAAGTTTATTAAACCGGGCGGCCACCCAGTGGTCCGACTCCTTGGTTCCGGTGAGCTTGAGCCGATACTTTGCTGCGGCCTCTTCAACCACGGGGAGGTCATGGTCGTAGAATCCGCTGAGGAGCATGACGCCTCCTTCTTTGAGGGCTTCGGCGTAATGCGGCAGGTCCTCAAGGATGATGTTGCGGTTGATGTTGGCGAGGAAGAAATCGGCGGGAGCGATGTCGCGGAGGAGTGCTGCGTCGCCGCACAGCATCTGTGCGCTGCAGTCGTTGAGGGCCACGTTCTCTACGGCGTTCTCGAAAGCTCCGGGGTCAATCTCTATGCCTGTCACGGGCGTTGCGCCACGCATGGCAGCAAGTATCGACAGGATGCCGGTGCCTGTGCCCATGTCGATGAGGCTTTTGCCCGAAAGGTTTTCCTCCAGTAGCCATGCGGCCATGCGCGAGGTGGTATGGTGATGACCGGTGCCGAATGCCATCTTGGGGTCGATAACTATGTCGTAGCGTGCCGCCGGAATATCGGTGTGGAAACTGGAGTGCACCACACATTCACCCTCGATCACGATTGGCTGGAAATAATGTTTTTCCCATTCCTCGTTCCAGTTCTGTCCGGGCACGAACTCGGCTTTTATCACGAAAACGGTGCTGATGGGGAAGTCCTCGAGGGCTTCGGAGGTGATGTCTTCCACACTTGCCGGGGTCATGGAGCCGGCGGGTATGTATGCGTCAAGACCTTCGGCGTCGGCGTCGAAGGTCTCGAATCCGCAGTCCACAAGATAAGTGGCCACAAGATCTGTTATGTCGTCGGTGCAGGGTGTGCATATGATGCGCACCTTGTAATAGTCTGCTGCCATTATTTTTTCTTTTTCTTGAAAAGTTTTATGATTTTTACGGTGGGTCCTATTAGAGAGAATGCGAGGAAAGCGTAGTCGAGGGGCTTGAGGCGTCCCACGGCCACCTTGAGGGCCGTCTTTCCGATAGCGAGAGCCGATGAGCCGGCTGATTTATTTGCTTTGACATCGCTGACAATCGGCAGAGCCTTGGCGGCCTGGCCGATGAGGGGTAGGGCTTTGGCGGCCTTGAGAGCCTTGGAGGAAGAGGGCTTCTTTATACTGTCGAGGGCGTGCATCATGTTGGCCTTGCAGAATTCCTTGCGGAGTGCCACGAGAGCCTTCTGGTAACGGAGCTCTTCCATGGTATAACCCTTGAAGGATTTCTTTGCGGCGTTTCCCTGCGCCTCCTGTCGGGTGATTTCATTTTTTTTCATAAGTAACTGTTCAAAATTATTACTTACATCATGTTCTGGGCGTCACTGATTGGACTCCTTTTCTTCCTTAGGAGCCACGAGTATACGGGTGAATGCTTTGGCAAGGGGGTTGAAGAGAAGGGGCTGGCGGAAAAGGAGAAGCAGCACGAGGAAGAAGATGATTATCCCGCCCACGGTAAGGAATGCGAGAGCCGGAGCCATGATAAGCTTGAAGAGTTCCACCAATGCGAAACCGAACAGAATCAGGGCCACAAAACCGAACAGCGCCGATATGAAACCGATGATGAGGAAGGTAAGTATTGTGGTCAGTTTCTCCGCCGCATTCAGTTTGGCGTATTCCATCTCAAGCATGAGCCAGCGTTTGGCCTGCTCTATGATGGTCTGTATGTCGTCTATAATCTTGAGTCTCATAAGTAACTGTTCAATAGAGAATAGTGGAAAAAACAGGTTTCCCGGGTCCGATGCCCGGGCCGGGAAACCAAGGTAGGAAAGAGACGCGAAGCGCTCTTAGTCTTTGGAGGCGGCGAGTTCGGCGACGAGGGCGTCGACCTCGGAGTCGCTGACAGTGCAGCCGTGCTTGCGCAGGATGTTGCAGATTTTCTTGCGAGTCTCTGCGCCTTTGTCGGGGGCAAATATCAGTGCCGCCCCGCAGCCTACTATGGCTCCGCCAAGAAAGGCGGATATCAGTGTCAATGCTTTCATCTTTACGTATTTATTGATGTGCCGGAACCCGCTGTGGAGTCCGGGGATGGTTTCAGAGTTTCTTCTCGATCTGATCCTCTATCTCGTCGACAAGCTCATCGAGTTTTTCCTTCTTGAGGGTGATACCCTTCTCTTTGAGGAACTCCACGATTTTGCTGCGTGTGTCGGTGCCTTTTTCAGGTGCCATGAGGATGCCTACGGCTGCGCCTGCAACTGCGCCGCCTATCACGGAGAGAATGATGTGTAATGGTTTCATAACTTTGATTTTTTTTGGTTCTACTTCATCTATAACAAACGATGTACCAATTGAGTTGCTAAGTTAGCAAAAAAATCTGAAATCCCGGTAATTTTATTTGAGGGGCCGGAAAATTATGGATTGCAGGTATGCGCATAATTTCGTAATTTTGCGTTATAGAGCCTAATCTCATGATCGGACTTGCGGACTGCAATAATTTTTTCGTGAGCTGCGAACGGACGGTACACCGTTCGCTCGAGGGGCGTGCTGTGGTAGTGCTCAGCAACAACGACGGCTGTGTGGTGGCCCGCAGCAACGAGGCCAAGAGGCTCGGTATACGCATGGGGCAGCCCGCTTTCCAGATCCGCGACTTGATAGAGCGTGGCGATGTGGCCGCTCTTTCCGGAAACCATCTCCTCTATCGAGAAATTTCCCTGAGAATACACGACATACTCCGCAGGTTTGCCCCCTCCACGCTGGATTACTCCGTCGATGAGGCCTTTCTCGACATGACGGGCATACCGGCTGATGAACTTGAAGCCATAGGCGAGGCCATATGGAAAACATGCTGGGAGGAGGAGCATATACCAGTCACCGTTGGTTTCGCTCCCACGAAGACACTGGCTAAAATAGCCACGGAGGCAGGCAAAAAGGGCAATCGCAGGGTAGTGGTGATGGATAGTCGGGAAATGATAATGCAGATGTGCGATAAAATGCCCATTGGTGATCTGTGGGGAATCGGCCGGCGGCTGTCGAAGCGGCTATATCTCTGCGGTGTGTACACGATAGGGGATTTCATGAGGCGACCGGGTGTATGGGTCCGCGGCAAACTGGGCGTGACGGGGGAGCGGTCGTGGCGTGAGCTGCATGGCGAATCCTGCATTGAACTCGATTTCAAGGAGCGCGCGCTGCAGGACAGCATCAGCGAGACGCGCACATTCCCCGAAGATGTGGAGGATTATGACTATCTGCGCGCCCGGATTGCAATATATTGTGCCCATGTGTCGAAACGTCTCAGATGCATGGGTGGTGAATGCGGCGAAATTTGCGTGTTTCTGCAGACCAACCGTTTCCACACCGAGCGGGGCTTTCATACGCCGTCGGCCTCCATGACTTTCGAGCCTCCCACGGCAGATGCCATGGCTCTCACTCATGCCGCTACCGCGCTGCTTGAGAGAATCTTCAATCCTCAGCTCAAATATAAGCGTGCCGGCGTGACGTTGTGTAAAATCACTCCGGCCATGGCCTTGATGCCTTCGCTTTTCGAGGAAGACAACGAAAGCTTCGAGGATGCGCGGCGTTCACGCCGGTTTATGAAAGTGGTCGACAGGCTCAACTCTGATGTCGGGACGCATACCCTGAAGCTTGCCTCGCAGCTTACCAAAGGACCCGCAGGGCATAACGACGGCTATTCGTCATCGTTCGGCGCTCCCACTTCCTGACTTAAACAGTTTCTTAGATTCCACAGGATAGTAGAGGCCATCCCTTACGGTAAGGAATCCTTCTCCGCACAGAAACGAAATCATTCTGGCCACCACGGCCGGGGGCGCCTGAATCATATGTGAGAGGATGCGGAAGTCGATTCCCTGTGGCCGCGTGGCCGTAATCTCGAGAATACATTTCATAACCGTTTCTGGGCTGGCGCTTTGGTCGGGTTTACGCTTTCGGCACACGTCGCAATGACCGCAGGGGCGGGTGGCTTCCTCGCCGAAGTATGCGAGCATGATGTTTTCGCGGCAGTGGGAGGTGCCGGTGGCATAGTCTATGACGGCCTCCATACGCAGCCGCATGCGCTCGCGGCGCATTTCGTAGATGTCGCGGCCTATCATCAGGTGTCCCGGTTCCTCGCGAGATGTGGGAAGGTATATCACCGGCACCCGGCTGCGCGGTATATAGCTGATAACCTTTGCCCGTCGCAGTTCGAGAAGAGCCTCGTAAACCTCTTCCTGACTCACGGAGAGGTCGGATGCCATCACCGCCTCGCTGACCGGACGGTAGTCCATGAACAAGCCGGGGTAGAGCCTGAGCATGCGCTGCAGCACCATCTCGGCCGTGTGCGAAAATCCCTGCATGCCGTAGAGGTCTTCGCGTGTGACTGTGATCATTACTTTGGCGCGGCGGTCGGGATCGTCGATATATTCCATATATCCGGCCTGCCCGAGGATATGAAGTGCGGCCAGACACTGCCGCGGCTGGTAGCCGAACGTGCGGCAGAAACGTTCCATGTCGAACTCATGCACTGTCTCATATCCCTCTTCGAGCGATATTTCAAGGAAGTTGCAGGCACGTTCGTAGATTTTGCGTATTATCTTACGGTCGGGGAATGCTTCGGTAAGTTTTGCGCGCAAGGCGGCGGCATCGCGTTTGCCCACAAGGAGCACGGCATAGGAGGGGAGGCCGTCGCGACCGGCGCGCCCCGCTTCCTGATAGTATTCCTCAAGACTCGGGGGCATGTCGTAATGAATCACTGTGCGTACGTCGGCCTTGTCGATGCCCATGCCGAAGGCATTGGTGGCCACCATCACCCGGAAGGCGTTGGCTTTCCATCTGTTCTGACGGCGTTCCTTGACTTCGTAATCGAGTCCGGCGTGGTAAGGCTCTGACGTTATGCCGGAGGCGGTGAGAAAGTCGGCAATCTCCACGGTGCGGCGGCGGCTGCGTACGTACACTATGGCTGTGCCCGAGGTGTGGCTCAGGATATGGAAGAGCTCGGCAATCTTCGTTTCGGAGGGACGCACGATATAGGATATGTTGGCTCGGCGGAAACTCATGCGGAGCATTGCCGGATCGTGCATCTCGAGGTTGCGGCATATGTCGGCGGCCACTTCGGGGGTGGCGGTTGCCGTGAGGGCAAGTACCGGCGCCTCGGGGGCTATCTTACGCAAGGCGCCGATCTTCAGATAGGATGGCCGGAAGTCGTAGCCCCATTGGGATATGCAATGGGCTTCATCCACCACTATGAGCCTGACCGGGAGCATCCTGAGTTCTGTCACAAACCGTTGGGAGGCAAGTCGCTCGGGAGCTATATAAAGGAATCTGGCGCGGCCGTTGACGAGATGTTCCATGGCCTTGTTTTTCTCTGCCGCCGACATGCCGCTGTGGAGGAACACGGCACGGATCTGGCGTCGCCGCAGATTGTCGACCTGGTCTTTCATCAGGGATATCAGCGGAGTCACCACCACGGTAAGGCCTCCGAGCATAAGCCCCGGCACCTGGAAGGTTATGGATTTGCCGCCGCCGGTAGGCATCAGGCCCAACGTGTCGCGGCCCGACAGCACCGATTCCACTATCTCCTTCTGCAGCGGACGGAAGCTGCTGTAGCCCCAGTGTTTCTTAAGAATCTCCTCGGGAGTCATTTCTCGGTGTCCGACGGACGGATGTCGCGGATCATCAGCTGGATGTTGTCGGGGTTGTTGCCGCGTTTCGACTGTTCGATGGTATAGCAGATGTCGATGGGCTTGTGGGCATGTATGTGCTCGAAGTACTGCGCCATGTTGAAGGCTATGGCGTTGATGACATGGCTTGTGGAATCATCCTCAAGCTCAAGCTTGATGTGCTCGAGGGTCTTGCCGACGAGTTTGGATGTGCCGAAGTCGAACACATTGCGCGTGCAGAACACCGGCTTCTGGTTGCCTGGCCCGAAGGGATTGAACCGTTTGAGCATCGACAGCAGTTCGGGGGTGATGTCGGCGAACTCAATCTCGGCATCGATGTCAAGGTGCGGTTCGAGCTGGTTGGGCTGTATGTGTGAGGCCACATATTCCTCGAAGAGGCGTGAGAACTCGGGTATGTTCTCCTCCTTGAGGCTCAGCCCCACGGCGTAGGTGTGGCCGCCGAAATTCTCCAGCAGATGTCGGGTGGAGTTGACGGCGGCGTAAATGTCGAAACCTTGCACGGAACGCGAGGAGCCTGTGGCGAGTCCGTTGCTGAGGGTGAGCACTACCGACGGCTTGAAGTACAGCTCTGTGAGCCGGGAGGCCACGATGCCTATGATGCCCTTGTGCCAGTGCTTGTTGAAGATCACTATGGAGCGCTTGCCGTTCACGATGTCTACGTTGCGCTCTATGAGTGTGTTGGCTTCTTCGGTGATTTTCTTGTCGAGCTCCTTGCGGTCGCGGTTATATTGGTCGATATCCTTGCCTTTCTCGTATGCTTCATGCAGGTCGCGGCTCACGAGAAGGTCAACGGCTTCCATTCCGCTCTGCATGCGTCCGGAGGCGTTGATGCGCGGCCCTATCTTGAAAATCACGTCGGATATGGTGATATCTTTGTTGGTGAGCTTGCAGAGGCGTATGATGCTTCTGAGGCCCATGTTGGGGTTGGAGTTGAGGCGTCGCAGGCCGTGGAAAGCCATGACTCTGTTTTCGTCGACTATCGGCACTATGTCGGCGGCTATCGACACGGCCACCAGGTCGAGCAGCGACTCGAGCTCGTTATGGTTGCCGAGTCCGTTGCTTTTGGCGAAGGCTTGCATGAACTTGAAGCCCACGCCGCATCCCGACAGGTATTTGCAGGGATAGGTGGAGCCCGGCATCTTGGGGTTCAGTATCGCCACTGCGTCGGGAAGCACCTCGTCGGGCACGTGGTGGTCGCAGATTATGAAGTCGATGCCGAGGCGCTTGGCATAGGCTATCTCCGTATTGGCCTTGATGCCGCAGTCGAGCACTATGATGAGCTTCACGCCGCGTTCGGCGGCGTAGTCGATGCTCTTGAGGGAGATGCCGTAGCCTTCGTCGTCGCGACTCGGGATGTAGTATTCGATGTTGGAGTAGTAGTTCTGCAGATATTTGTAAACGAGAGCCACGGCAGTGGTTCCGTCCACATCGTAATCGCCGTAAACCATGATGCGCTCCTTGGCGCCCATGGCTTTGTTGAGGCGGTTCACGGCCTTGCTCATGTCGGGCATCAAGAAGGGGTCGTGAAGGTCGTTGATGGAGGGCGAGAAAAATGTTTCGGCACCCTGCGGGGTGGCTACGCCGCGGCGTACCAGCAACTCGGCGATGACAGAATTGCCTCCGCATGTCTCTGCCATCTCTTCAGCATAGCCGCGTTGCTGTGTGGTCAGCGGCTGATAATTCCACTTGCTTATCATAGCGTCTGTCGTTTGATTTCTTCCCGAGGAGTGCGGGCGGCCTTTCATCGCGAACATTCTGCCCACCGACTGCAAAAATAATAAATTCCGCCCATTTATCCTAATTATCGGCGAATGTTAAATCCGTTTTTTTACGTGTAATATAGAAAAACCGCTGAAAGTCAGTGCTTAAGTTTCTGATTTTCAGCGGTCTTTTGATTTTGTGGAGCATACAGGACTCGAACCTGCCACCTCTTGACTGCCAGTCAAACGCTCTAGCCAGATGAGCTAATGCCCCGATTTGCAGTGCAAAATTAGTGATAATATTTGGAACTGCAAAATATTTTCGGAAATTTTTTCAAAAAAAATTCGGATACAGCCACCCTACCTAACTCTCAGTGCCGGCTGGAGCCGACAATAATGTCGTCGTTGTGTGTTTCAATGTCGTGAATACCAATTTTAAATACCTGCCGCTTCTGTGAACGTCTGAAAATTAGTGTGGCACAGTTCTGTGAACTCTCGGTGCTGTTCCAGTCAGTTCTGTGATTTCCACAACGTGGCCGAAGCCTGAGAGAAGCAAAAAGGATTGGGGCGATATACGCCCGGCTATTGCCATACTCGCCTTTTTCAATTACCTTTGTAAGTCCGAATAGATGTCGGGAATATGAATAGTTTAAAAGGGAAACATAATACACAACGGTATGAGTAAAAATGGATTTGTAGCAGGCGTGCTGTCGTTGATGATGGCTATGGGCATGATGACGATGCCGGTAGCGGCGGCAGATGCGGGCAAAGGCGGCATCAGCAGCGACATGCTTGCCGGGATGAAGAAGGCATATGGCCGTGACGGCAACAGCAAGGCATTGCGCAATGCGCTTGCCGGCAATTCAATAGACGCGCTTGCCGCCAATGCCGACAACCGTGGCAGATTCGACGATAAGTTTTCGCATCGGGTAAAGAGCAGCGGCATTACCGACCAGAAGCGTTCGGGACGTTGCTGGCTGTTTACCGGCCTCAATGTGCTCAGAGCGCAGATGATGGCCAAAAACAATCTGCCCGAACTGAAGCTGTCACAAAACTACAATTTCTTCTATGACCAGCTGGAGAAGTCGAATCTTTTCCTGCAGGGTATCATAGACACGGCCGACAAGCCGGAGGATGACAAGATGGTCGACTGGCTTATGAGTCATCCGTTAAGCGACGGAGGACAGTTCACGGGCGTTGCCGACAACATCATGAAGTATGGCGTGATACCGGCGGAAGTATGGCCGGAGACGTTCTCTGCCGACAATACGTCGCGGTTGAACCAGCTGCTGTCGCTGAAGCTGCGCGAGGATGCTCTTGAACTGCGGTCTATGGCCCGAGGAGGCAAGAGCGCCAAGGATATAGCGGCGCGCAAGGAGAAGATGCTGCAGGAAGTGTACCGTATGCTGGCCCTCACATTGGGCGAGCCCCCAACAGAGTTCACCTGGACGCGTCGTGATGCCGACGGCAATAAGGTCAGCACACGGCAATATACTCCCAAGGAGTTTTACGACGAATATGGCGGCAACGACCTTAAGAATGGCTATGTAATGCTGATGAACGACCCTACCCGGCCCTACTACAAGCTCTACACCATCGACTATGACCGGCATAGTTATGACGGCGACGACTGGACATACATGAACCTGCCTGTGGAAGACATCAAGAAAATGGCCATCAGCTCCATAAAAGACAGTACGGCAATGTATTTCTCATGCGATGTGGGAAAGTTCATCGACCGAGACAATGGCGTGCTTGACCCTGACAATTATGATTACTCATCTCTCTTCGGCACGACCTTCGGCATGGACAAGAGCGAGCGTATCCGCACACACGCCAGCGCCTCGTCGCATGCCATGACACTGGTTGCCGTGGATCTTGACGAGAACGGCAAGCCCGGCAAATGGCTGGTGGAGAACAGCTGGGGCAAAGGAGCCAACGACGGCCATCTGATATTGTCCGACAAATGGTTTGACGAGTATATGTTCCGTCTGGTGGTGGACAAGAAGTATGTACCCGCCGGGATTCTCGACATACTGCGTCAGAAGCCTACGGTGCTTCCGGCATGGGATCCGATGTTCTCGCCCGATGCCGATTGAGAATATAGCTAAATACGAAGAATATAGCTAAATACTAAAAAGCCGCTGCATCCCTGGAGGTGCAGCGGCTTTTTAGTCTATGTCAATCGGTTATTTGAAAGAGTCGGGGAGGTCGTTCTCGTAAAGAACGGTGGAGCCCGGTCTCAGAAGAGGCTGTAGCAGTTTCTGAGCCTCGTTGAAATCATTGGCAATGATCAGCGAGTCGGGATTGAATCCGGCCGTTTTGACACCTTCCACGATAGCGTCGCGGTTAGTGGCGCCCACAACGATAATTATGTCGGCACGGTCGCCGGAAGCCACATATTCGCCGAACTCCCTGTTGAGTTGCTGCTGGCTGTCGCCAAGTTCCACCATACCGGGAGTGATGAGTATTCGGCGTCCATCCCTGAAATGGGCGAGTACATCGGCCGCCATCCGGGCGCCGGCGGGATTGGAATTGAAGGCATCGTCGATGACGGTGATGTTTCCCGGGATGCGCCGTATGCTCAGCCGATGTTCCACAGGCATTATCGATGCTACCGCCGAGCGTATCTTTGCGGGATTCATGCCCGACTGCAGAGCAATCACAATGGCCCCGAGAAGGTCAGACACATTGCATTCACCCAGCAGACGCGTCTCCACATCGAACATCAGCCCATCGGGACCTGTTACGGTGAAAGTGGTGCCAGAGGCGGAATAATGCACATTTCGGGCGTAATAATCGCAACCTTCACGCGAGGTGACGCCATAGCGGAAAGTCTTGACATTGGTCGTGGCGCGGGCCGCGCAGGGTTCGGAATCATTGTTGATTACCGCATATCCGTCGGCCGGAAGGGCATCGACAAGCTCGAACTTCGTGCGGCATACATTGTCGATGCTCTTGAAAGTCTCGAGATGCATGGGTCCCACCGCCGTGACGATACCCACCGAGGGATGCACGATGTCGCATATTTCCTTGATGTCGCCCACTTGCTTGGCGCCCATCTCGCAGATGAAAATCTGGTTGTAAGGCTTCAGCTGCTCGCGGATGGTGCGCACCACACCCATGGGAGTGTTGAAGGAGCCGGGGGTAATCAGCGTGTCATACTCCTCGCTGAGTATTCTCTGCAGATAGTGCTTGGTGCTCGTTTTTCCATAAGAGCCGGTAACGCCGATGATCCTGAGGTCGGGCATGGAGCGGAGGATGCGTTTGGCATCATTGATATACCGCTGCCGGATCATATATTCCACAGGCATCAGAATCACGTCGGCCACCATCACCACCACCCACGACAGAATGTTGATGAGCAGGATGGAGGCGATTGTGATCTGTACGCCGTTATAGTTGGTGAAGAGCGTTTTGTTGCCGAGGCAGATAGCCAGCGCCGTAATGGCACCCACAGCTATGCCGGCGCAGAGAGAATATAGTCGCCAGACACGGTGGGTGAACACAAGCGGTTTTTTCGCCTTGCGGCGCAGGATAATGGGTATCTTGGCCAAAGCCACGAGAGCCACGGCCAGAGCCGCCATAGGGTAATAGAGGAGCACGGCCATCATCAGGAATAGAGCCGCGACATCCACCAGTCGCCACGCACTCCCCATGTTGCCGCGCAGCCATCGCCAATAACGTCCCAGACGATAGGAGTTCTGCTGGAACATCTGAAGATCATACTTGAAATTGAGTACCGTATAAATCCCCAGTATCACATAGATTACAATAAAGAATGCACTCACTTTTCGATATTTTATTTTCGGATTTTATAAATCATGCCAGCTCTTTTTTGAAAAATTCGCGGGCCACGGCTCTGAACCGGGCCGGCTCGTCGAGGAAGGAGTAATGGCCAGCATCGGGGAATGATACGAGGCCGGCCCCCGGGATAAGGCGTTCCATAATCCGGGCGTCGCCGAGGGGAGTGGCAGTATCTTTTTCGCCCCATATGAGAAGGGTCTCTGCCTTGATTGACGGGAGCAGCGGAGTGAGGTCCTGACTTATGGAAAGACTCATTATGCTTCTCATCATGGGCGATGAGTTGCGGTAATCGTCAGAACCAGCCTTGCCACGCCAGGCGTCTATCACCTTCTGTCCACGGGATTTGCCCAGAATCGCCGGCAACAATTTCCTGGCAGCTTTAAAGGAATATACCTTGATGTACCATTTAAGGGAGTGCCGCGGCTTTATACCGGCGGCGTCCACGAGCATCATCTTCGATAAAGGCCTCCGGGATGCCAGCCGTATGGCCACTCTGCCGCCATAGGAATGTCCGATGAGCACAGGATCCTCCATGCCCAGAGCATCTATGAACGAGGCGATGCAGTCGGCATACTCCGGCACTCCCCACACCTCGGATGGCTCCGGACTCTTGCCGAATCCGGGAAGGTCCACATTATATATATGCATCCCCGACTCGAGAGCCTTGGCGATACTTCGCACGGTAGTGTGGTCGCATCCCCAGCCATGCATCAGCACCACAGGACGTCCCCCTTCGCATCCCGTCTCCTCATAATGGAGCAGTTGCCCGTTGATGTCTATTTCTTTGTCCATTTGTTTCTAAATCGATATGCAAATTTAACGATTTTTTTTGTAATTTTGCGTCCGACACCTGAAACTTACCCCAACTTACCCCGATCATATGGAAGCAAATGAAGTAAGAAGGAAAATGATGGCCTTGTGGAAAGAGACATTCCACGACAGCGAAGAGTATATCGAGATGCTTTTTGCGCGATATTTCAATCCGGAACTTGTGGAATATGAAGCCAACGGGCTCGAGATTGTCGCGGCAATGCTCGGCATACCATATGAGTTCGGCGGAGAACAGAGCCGCATCAAAGGATTGTATCTGTGCGGACTCGCCACCAAACAGAAGATGCGTGGCCAGGGAATCATGACCCGCCTTCTTGAACGCATGAATGAGAAGGCAAAGAAAAAAGGGTGTTGTTTTACCTTTTTGATACCGGAAACAGAACTGTTAGTGCGATATTATTCCCATCGAGGATATGTCAGCGCCTTCTACAGGAGCGAAAAAAACTATACGTCGGTACATGATTTTGCCGCCGAATACGAGGTTCTTCTCGAAGCGCAGAAGGGGAATGTGGCCGACCTGAAACGCAGATATTTCGCGTCGCTGTCGGGCTACCGGCTCGATGACTCCACTGCACCTGCTGTCGCAGACGCCATAATAGCATTGATGGTAGCCGACGAGATGCAGCAATGCGATCTCGAAGTGCTGCATAATCTCGACGACATACATACCATTATCAAAGAGAACAGGATAAGCAGCGGACATATCTATTATACCGCCAACAGTCAGGGCACGGTTACTGCCGTTGCCTTCACCACTCTGGTCGAGAGAAGCCGCGTTCATGTGGAACGGATTTATTCGGCCGACCTGTGCAGTACGTACCGGCTGCTCGATTATATAAAGCGAACGGAGGCGGATGCCGGCATAAGGGTATATTGCAAGCCGAAAGATTCGGAGTACAAAGTGTTGTCGAAAGTACATGGCATGGCCCGACTTTTGAATCTTGACGAGATTTTGAAATTTCAGGCCGAGGGGCATGGCGATCTGAAATATTCGATTCTCGTGAACGGCCTCAAAGAGGGGGAGATAGAGCGCTTCGACATCCGTGGCGGCAACGTGAAGCATCGTTCCATACCTTTCGACTCCGAAGAATATGATCCGTCGAAAACTGTGATAAGTCTTCGCGATGTGAGCTGCGTTCTTTTCCGCCGACCCGACAAAGGCTCGCTGATTACGGAGGCATTCGGTATGCCCAGCCTTAACGGCTATATATCCCTGATGCTTGATTAGGGGAGCCCTTTCATCAACGCATAATCTCTCATAATTATCAAGGGAGATACCTCTCATAATTGTCAAAACTATCCGATGGCGCCTTTAACAGGGCGCTATTTTTGTTGTAACAGGCTGTATACAGATGTAAAATACTTAGATTGCAAATAAAAACAGCGTTTTTGTAAACCGTCTAAAGCCTTGAAAATCAGAGTGTCAAGTAATTTAGAATGTAAATTTAAGGCTTTGAGAATCTGATGGTGCTGTTGAGCAGTATAATCCTAAGGCAAATAGGGGAATCTGAGCTGAAAATAGAGAATCAAGAGGAGAATGCCCGGATTTTGGTTCTGGATGGAGAAATGGAGTAAAATTTAAATTGGTCAAATTGGAACATTTTCAAAACTGCAGAACCGGCCAATTTTCTAATTTACATATACAAACAGTAAAATTCAAATAATCAAATGCAAAGATGAGAATCTGCAAACAATATTATTTACAAAATCAAATCAGTAATAATCAATAGACATATGGGAATATCACATACCGAATGGGAATTTGCATTTACAAACGCACATAATCTGTTTGAAATCATAATTAACATACATTAATATACCGCATAATGGATTGATAATCAATGAAATACATGAAATAATTAATGTATATAGTAAAATATTGGCCAAATATGGGCCGGATAGCAGTCAATGTGACTCTTGTAAAACATAACACATTGAATACTATTATTATATAGTATTATATCTTCAACGCTCTTTAACTATTCGAAGTTTCGTCTGTAAAGCCGGATTAAGCCCTAATTGCACTGTTTACAAATACATAATTTTTAAAATGTGAATTTAATATTTTGTGGTTTGCAAAAATAATATTACCTTTGTAAACCGATTCACAAAACTAAAATCACGATATGGATACCGATAATGTCGCAATTCGTCTAAAAGGCTTCATACAGTCGCAGGGGCTTACTAACTCGCAGTTTGCCGACAATTGCGGCATCCCCCGCCCGAGTCTTTCTCAGCTATTGGGTGGACGTAACAAGAAAATTAGTGATGTAATTGTGGGACAGATCCATAAGGCATATCCTGAGCTGTCGGTTCTATGGCTGATGTTTGGAGAAGGCAAGATGATGGTCGACAACCGGGAGCCGGAGGTTCCGAAGCCTCAGGCGGATAGAAATATTGGTCAGGAAGGGATAATGTCACCCGATTTGTTTGCTGACGATGCGGAATTGCTGAATAATGAGTCGGACGCGGAAAATTACAGAAATGTCAAGCCGTTAAATATGCCGCAACAAACCATTAAACAGCCTGACATTCAGGCAGAAAGCGTCAATAAAAAAACGATGGAACTGATGCAGCAAATAGAGAAAATGAAGAAAAATCCGCGAAAAGTGTCCCAAATCACCATTTATTACGATGATTCCACGTTTGAGACCTTCTATCCCAAGCGCTAAATCCGTCGGCAGCATTTGATGATGTTACGAGCTGTGTGTGGCGTCACCAGCCGCCACAGCCTTTCTTGTCATCCTTGCTTCGGCGGCATTGTTGCCGGGTGTCCAGAAGCGAGTATCGGCAAGAGCGTCGGGGAGATACTGTTGCTGCACGAAATTGCCGGGGTAATCATGAGGATACTTATAGCCGGCAGCATATCCGAGGTCGGCCATCAGCTTTGTAGGCGCGTTTCTAAGGTGGAGAGGCACGGGCAGGTTGCCGGTGCTGTTCACGGTAGATTCAGCATTGTTGATAGCCATGTATGCTGAATTGCTTTTGGGAGAGGTTGCAAGATATATGGCGCATTCGGAGAGGATTATACGGCTTTCGGGCCATCCTATTTTGTTGACGGCTTCGAAAGTGGCGTTAGCGAGGAGCAGCGCGTTAGGGTTTGCGAGGCCTATGTCTTCAGCGGCGAGAATCATCAGACGGCGGGCAATGAATGCCGGGTCTTCGCCGGCGGTGGTCATACGGGCAAGCCAGTATACGGCAGCCTGAGGGTCAGAGCCGCGTACCGATTTTATGAAGGCGGATATTATGTCGTAATGCATCTCGCCATTGCGGTCGTAGGCCAACGGATTCTGTTGAAGCCTGTCGGTCACGATGTCATCGTTGATTACCACCGTTTCGCCGTCGGGTGTTGACTGCTCTATGAGATCGATGATGTTCAATAGTTTGCGGGCATCGCCACCGGAGAAAAGGAAGAGAGCCTGCTTCTGGCGGATGTCGAACTTACGTGCGACGAGAATCGGATCTTTGGCCAAAGCACGGTCAAGAAGTTGCTGCAGGGCATTCTCGTCGAGGGATTTGAGAGTATATACTTGAGCGCGCGACAGAAGAGGACGTATCACCTCAAACGATGGATTCTCCGTGGTGGCGCCTATAAGCGTGACAGTACCGTTCTCCACGGCGCCAAGTAGAGAATCCTGCTGCGACTTGTTGAAGCGGTGTATCTCGTCGATGAAGAGGATAGGTCGTCCTTTCACGAACATGCTGTTGGCATCGGCGCGGCATCTGTCGAGAATCTCGCGGACATCCTTGACGCCGGAGGTCACAGCCGAGAGCGTATAGAAAGGCACGTCGGTCATGGCGGCCACTATACGGGCGAGCGTAGTCTTGCCCACCCCGGGAGGACCCCAGAGTATGAACGACGTGACCCGGCCAGAGTCGATCATCTGACGGATCACCCCGTTGGGTCCCACAAGATGTTCCTGACCGATATAATCGTCGAGAGAGGTAGGACGCAGGCGCTCTGCTAACGGTATGTTGGCGCTATTCATATACTTATATCTCTCTTATCTCTAAAACGTTAATGAGGCGGTCAATGTTGAAGTCAAGGAGGGTATCCACCACCATGTCGGCATCATTCCGGAGGATATCGGCGTCAAGCGTACCGGCCACGGCCATCACAAAGGCGCCCGCGTTCTTACCGGCCAAGACTCCCTGTGCGGAGTCCTCGAACACCGCGCAGCGTGCCGCCGGTACACCCGCAAGCCTGGCGCCCAGAAGATAACCCTCCGGGTCAGGCTTCGATCGATGCACCATGTCGGCCGTCACGATATGGGTGAAATATTCCTTGAGTTCGGGATGCTGTTGCCAGAGGTGCGACATCTTTTCATTGTTGCTGCTGGTGACCATCACGGCTGGAACATTGCGGTTGTGAAGACTCTGGAGCAACTCCGTCACTCCAGGCTTTATGTCGTAACGCATGGTACGTTCTGCCTCGTCAAGAGCAGCCACGATATCCTGATGATGCTCGGGAGGAAAATAACGCCCGAGAATCTCGTGGAGAGTGGTGCCTTTTATCACCAGAGCGAAATCCTTCACCCCGGTAGGATAAACCTGGTCAATATGACTCCAGAAACGTGTATACTCCCTTTCGCTGTCAACGAGCACACCGTCAAGGTCAAACAATGCCGCTACATCGGCTTCTTCATATGATTGCATATATTATTAACGATGCCAGACCCGTTATAGTGAGCCTCTTTTTCCCATAAATCATGCTGCAGACAGGGTGTGGGAAATATTTTCCTAAAAAATGGGGGTAAAATTTGGAAATGTATCCTTAATGATATTAAATTCGCAGTGCCAAATCAAAGGGCACCTTTTGACGGTGGCATTTTCAGATTACGGTAAACGTTTTTTTGAAATCGAGACATGGTATATAGATTCAAATTGATAAGTGACGAGTCGAGCAGCTTCATGCGCGAGATAGAGGCTGATTCAGAGAATACGTTTCTGCAGCTGCGCAACTGCATTCTTGAAAGTGTAGATTATACCAAGGATGAGCTTGACTCCTTCTTTTTGTGCAACGACGATTGGGAGCTTGAGGAAGAGATAACCCTTGAGGATATGGGTAATTCGAGTTCCGACCGTGACCAGTGGCTGATGGAGAATACTCCATTGAACGAGCTTGTGGAAGATGAAGGCCAGAAGCTCACATTCGAGTTTGACTATCTCAACGAGCGCAGTTTCTTCATGGAGCTTAAGGAAATCATACCTGGGCGCAGTCTTGTGGAGCCTGTATGTACGCTGATGAAAGGTAAGGCTCCCAAGCAGTTCAAAGAGTTTGACGAGACGGAACGACCCGTGGCCGGTGTCCGCACCGTGGGCGCCTCGGAGGTGGATGTCGACGGCATGGACCTCAATTCATTCGACAGTACCGACTTCGACAATGACGAACTGAGCTCCGGCTTCGACATCCTCGACATGAACTGACCCCAGGCTTCTTCAATGCCGAACAGAGCCTCGGCTTACCCGACAGTTTTAAGAATCATCATAACAACAAAGCAGCCTCGAAGGCTGCTTTATTGTTATCCAGTTAATCTTTGATCTTTTATCACTTATCACTCCTGAATAGTTTTGCCAAAAATCCTTGCGAATCCGGCTTGAAATTCACATTGAGATTCGAATCGTGTTTGCTGAAGAAGAGGATATGGTCGTGGAAAACAAAAGCCACGTTCCTGTCGAATTCAAGTATGGCAGTAAGACCGCGGATTAAAAAACGTTTGAAGGGATTGCAGTCGTCAAGATCTTCCACCACAATCTCCATATCGTCGGCCACAAGATTATGATGAGGCTTCAGCAGATCGATGAAATATTGCAGATTAAGCTCCTCCCGATGTTTGGGCGGCTTGTTGTAGTTCTTATATATTTCCTTAATGACGCTTTCTGTAATCATGAGTCAGTTGACGCTGAGAGCGCTCTGATGATGCCCTCCATAAATATAAACATCGTGGGGATTGAGGAGGTTCATATATAAATCGTTTAAACGACTTTCTGATTATGAATTAATACGGCGGGGATATATTTCATCAATATATCCCCGCCGAGAATTGATATCGTAGGGATAGTGTCAGCCGAGGAAGCTGAGGAGCACACCGGCAGCCACGGCAGAACCGATCACGCCGGCCACGTTGGGACCCATGGCGTGCATGAGCAGATAGTTGCCGGGATCGTATTCGAGACCGAGGTTGTTGGAGATTCTGGCGGCCATGGGCACAGCCGACACGCCGGCGTTGCCGATGAGCGGGTTGATTTTTTTATTGGGCTTGAGAATCAGGTTGAAGGCCTTCACGGCGAGAACGCCGGCGCACGACGCCATGATGAAGGCGCAGAAGCCGAGTCCGAAAATCAGAAGCGTGTCGACCGAAAGGAACTTGTCGCCCTGTGTGGAGGCACCCACCGTGAGACCCAGAAGAATGGTCACGATGTCGGTCATGGCGTTGCTGGCGGTCTTGGCAAGGCGCGAGGTCACACCGCTTTCTCTCAGAAGGTTGCCGAAGAAAAGCATGCCGAGCAACGGAATGCCCGAGGGAACCACGAAGCAGGTGAGCAGCAGACCCACCACCGGGAACACTATCTTCTCGTTCTGGCTCACCACTCGGGCCGGCTTCATCTTTATGGTGCGTTCCTTCTGATTGGTGAGCATCCTCATGATTGGAGGCTGGATGAGAGGAATGAGCGCCATGTATGAATAAGCCGAAACCGCCACTGCACCGAGGAGCGCCGGGTTGAGCTTGGAGGTGGTGAATATGGCCGTCGGGCCGTCGGCACCGCCGATTATGGCCACGCAGCCTGCGCTCAGAGGATCAAAACCGCAGAGAAGCGCCAGCATATAGGCTCCGAAGATGCCGAACTGCGCCGCTCCGCCGATAATCATGAGCTTGGGATTGGCAAGGAGCGCCGAGAAATCTGTCATCGCTCCGATGCCTAAGAATATCAATGGGGGATACCATCCCTTCTCCACACCATTATAGAGGATGTTCAGCACCGAGCCTGGCTCGTAGATGCCTATCTCCATACCCGGCTGGAATGGGATGTTGCCTATCAGCATACCGAAGCCTATAGGCACCAGCAACAGGGGTTCGAAGTTTTTCTTTATGGCCAGCCATACGAAGAACATGCCGATACCGAGCATCACCAGATTGGTCCACGAGCAATTGTAGAAGCCCGTGAATTTCCAGAAGTCGGCAACGGTCTGTTGCATGAACTCGCCGAAAGAATATGAATCGAGTAACAACATAACCTTGCGACTATTCAAGGATTATAATATCGGCGCCTTCGAGGAGGGCATCGCCGGGAGCGGCGCATATCTTGGCCACCTTGCCGGCCTTGTCGGCACGGATGTCGTTTTCCATCTTCATGGCTTCAAGCACGGCCACCTTGTCGCCGACCTTCACCATGTCGCCAACGGCCACGTCGATGCTCATCACGGTGCCGGGCAGAGGGCATTTGATGGCGCCGGCCTGTCCGCCGGTGGCCACAGGTGCCGGTTTCGTAGCCGTCGCGGCCACCTTCTCTACTATCTTGTCGCCATGGTTGGTCTTGCCGCTCTGTGTCAGAGCCGGCTTCTGCTTCTGTTTGGCAGGACGGTCAAGCTCCACCTTGTAGGGTACGCCGTTTACTTCAACCGTGGCCTCATTGTCGACGATGTCGCCCACGCCTACGGTGAATTTCAGACCATTGATCTTATATTTGTATTCTTTCATTATTGTAATTATAAAGGAGGGGGTTATTTGAGTTTGCGGTGGTGAGCCTCGTTGCGGTTGTCGAGCTGGGGGATTACGCGGAGGTTGTAGATCTTGGAGTTCCAGGGGCTGTAGGCCTTTCTCATCCTGCGGATAGTGAGGATGGTGTCCTCCATGTCGTGACCCTGTCCCATGTGTTCGGCGAGAGCCATTGAGATGGCGGCAATAACCTCGCCGCTGTCGGATTCGTCATGATGGTCCTCGGCGGTATCGTCGGTCACGCCGTGAGCCTCGCGTTTCTTGCGGGAGTGTATGGCGGTGGTCACTTTGCCGAAGCCCAGGAAGAGAAGGCTCAGGATAATCAGCGCCGCCAGCACTATGCACATCGCTATGATGGTGATGGCGCCCCCGTACTTGTCGTTTTCGGCAGCGTTCCGGGCTTTCTCGGCCTGTATGGCTTTGCGTGTCGACTCGCTTTCCTGGACGGTGTTGACCTCAGTGGAATTGACCCATTCGCCTTCCACGTTGGTCTGCTCGCCCTGCCGCGACACCTCCGTATACTCGCTCTGCGGGGTGACGGTCACGGCCGCCGCCGCGCTCAACGGTAGACTCAGCGCTATGGCCAGTACAAGTCTGCTTACGGTTTTCTTTAACATTTTATTTATCGCTTATAACACCCCGGGGATACCTCTCGAAAGGTATCCCCGGAGATCGGTTGGGATTACAAGGGGATGTTGCCGTGTTTCTTGGCGGGGTTCGTCAGCTTCTTGGTAGCGAGCATGTTGAGAGCCTTGATAACGCGGAAACGGGTGTTGCGCGGTTCGATCACATCATCGATGTAGCCGTACTTGGCAGCCTGGTAAGGATTGGCGAAGAGGTCGCGGTATTCTTCCTCCTTTGCTTTGATGAAAGCTGCGGGGTCGTCGGAAGCCTTTGCATCCTTGGCATAGAGCACTCCCACGGCACCCTCGGCGCCCATCACGGCGATTTCGGCGCTGGGCCATGCATAGTTCATGTCGCCGCGAAGCTGCTTGCAGCTCATCACGATGTGGGAGCCGCCATAGCTCTTGCGCAGCGTCACCGTAACCTTGGGCACCGTTGCCTCGCCATAGGCGTAGAGCAGCTTGGCGCCGTGCAGGATCACGCCGTTGTATTCCTGGCCTGTGCCCGGCAGGAAGCCCGGCACATCTACCAATGTTACCAACGGAATGTTGAAGGCGTCGCAGAAGCGTACGAAACGTGCACCCTTGCGGCTGGCGTTGCTGTCGAGCACGCCGGCAAGCACCTTCGGCTGGTTGGCTACAACGCCTACGGCCTGGCCGTTGAAACGCGCGAAGCCTATGATGATGTTCTTGGCAAAGTCTTTCGACACCTCCAGGAACTCGCCGTTGTCGACGATGGCGCCGATCACCTCGTACATGTCGTAGCTGCGCTTCGGGTTGTCGGGGATGATGTCGTTGAGCTTGTCTTCCAGGCGGTCAATCGGGTCGGTGCACTCCACAAGGGGAGTCTCCTCCAGATTGTTCTGGGGCATGTAGCTGAGGAGCTGACGCACGAGTTCGAGAGTTTCCTCTTCGGTTTCAGCGGCGAAGTGTGTCACACCCGACTTTGTGGCGTGTACCGAAGCTCCGCCGAGAGCCTCCTGCGACACATCCTCGCCGGTAACGGTCTTGACCACCGACGGGCCTGTCAGGAACATGTAGCTCAGACCCTTGGTCATGATGGTGAAGTCGGTGAGGGCAGGGCTGTATACGGCACCGCCGGCGCACGGACCCATGATGGCAGAAATCTGCGGAATCACGCCCGACGCCATGATGTTGCGCTGGAATATCTCCGAATAGCCGGCCAGGGCGTTGATACCCTCCTGTATGCGGGCGCCGCCCGAGTCGTTGAGGCCGATTACGGGTGCTCCCATCTTCATGGCCATGTCCATCACCTTGCATATCTTCAGCGACATGGTCTCCGACAGAGAGCCGCCGAATACGGTGAAGTCCTGTGCGAACACGTATACCAGACGACCCATGATGGTACCGAAACCGGTCACCACGCCGTCACCCAGGATATGTTTCTTGTCCTGGCCGAAATTGGTGCAGCGGTGTGTCACGAACATGTCGAGTTCCTCGAAGCTACCTTTGTCGAGGAGCATGTCGATGCGCTCGCGGGCCGTGTATTTGCCGCGGGCATGCTGTTTCTCTATGGCTTTCTCGCCGCCGCCGAGGCGTGTCTGAGCACGTTTCTCGATCAACTGGCCAATCTTCTCTTCCTGTTTGCTCATATTGCTTGTTCTTAAAACCGCAAAAGGGGCGCCGCATATGTCATGCCGCACCCTCTTTCGGCTGGTTGTTATTTTTTAGCGGGGTCTTCACAGAGCTCTGTCAGCACGGCCTCGGTGCTCTTGGGGTGAAGGAAAGCTATCTGCAGACCGTCGGCACCCTTGCGCGGAGCCTTGTCGATCAGGCGCACACCCTTCTCCTCGCATTCCTTCAGGGCCTCTGCCACACCATCTTCCACGGCGAACGCCATGTGGTGCATCCCTCCGCGGCCACCGTTCTTCTCGATGAACTTCGCGATGGTGCTGTCGGGGCTCGTGGCCTCCAGTAGCTCTATCTTCGTGTCGCCTACCTTGAAGAAGGCTGTCGTCACTTTCTGGTCCTCCACTACTTCCTGCTTGTAGCATTTCAGACCGAGGATATCCTCATAATACTTGATAGCCTCTGCCAGATTCGGTACGGCTATGCCAATGTGCTCAATGTGTGAGATTTCCATTGATTTCGTATTGTTTAGGGTTAGAGTTTATACATTGTTACCATAGGAAGGCAGTGTCAGTGAAACCGTCCTCCCTTTCGCTTGCAAAAATAATGAAAAAAGTTGATACGGCAATGAAACCCCGCATTTTTCGACAGTAGAACGAGAGAACGGGAGAGCCGAGTAGTTTTACCCGACACTCCTGTTCTCCCGTTCTCCCGTCAAAACAAAGAAGAAGTTCTCCCGTCGAACGACATTTTTGGGTATTTCAATATTTAGTGTTAATTTTGCCGTGTATATCAAGAGGGGTTTGTAGGGGTATTGTCCCCAGACAAAAGAAGACAAAATGGAAATTACACCGCAGCTGATAGCGGCCATGACAGGTGGCCGGGTGGAAGGAGATGCCGACGTGCCGATTAAAGGTTTTGCCAAGATAGAGGAAGCCGGACCCGGCGACATCACTTTCATAGCCAATCCCAAATATGCCCATTATATCGGCAGCACAGAGGCGAGTGCCGTGCTGGTGGCCGACGATTTCGACGCCACAGGCAGCAAGGCGGCAGCCATAATACGTGTCGCCGACCCGTATAAATCACTTGCCGACCTCCTCAACGCCTTCGAGGCCCGGAAGAAAGTGCCGCGGGGCATAGAGCAGCCATGCTTTGTGGCCGACGGCGTGGAAGTGCCTGATGATGCCTATATCGGAGCATTCGCCTATATAGGCTCAGGCGCCAAGCTCGGCAAGGGAGTTAGGATATATCCTCAGGCATACGTCGGGGAGGGGGTAGAGATAGGCGAGGGCACCGTGGTGCGCCCCGGAGTCCGCATTTATGAGGGATGTCGCATTGGCAGCAGATGTATTCTTCACAGCGGGTGCGTCATAGGAGCCGACGGCTTCGGCTTCGCCCCATGTGCCGACGGCAGCTACGAGAAGATTCCCCAGACGGGCATCGTGGAGATCGCCGACGAAGTGGAGATAGGAGCCAACACCTGTGTTGACCGGGCCACCTTCGGCGCCACGCGCATAGGACGCGGCACGAAGCTCGACAATCTCGTGCAGATTGCCCATAACGTGGAGTTGGGGGAGATGAACGTATTCGCCTCGCAGAGCGGCGTGGCCGGTTCCACAAAGATAGGCAGCCACAATATGGTGGGAGGTCAGGTGGGATTCGCCGGACACCTTCACATAGGCAGCCGCAACGGCTTCGGCGCACAGAGCGGTGTCCATAAGGATGTTGCCGACGACCGCCGGATTTTCGGCTATCCCGCCACCGACGCCCGTAAGTATATGAAGAATCAGGCCTATATAAACCGCCTTGAGGAACTTTTCAATAAAAACAGATAACACGACATATGAACCAGATGACATTAAAGGCGCCGTTCAGCGTAGAGGGCAAAGGGCTTCATACAGGAATGAAGCTGAAGGCCGTCTTCAAGCCGGCGGCCGCCAATACAGGCTATAAGTTCAAGCGCGTCGACCTTGAGGGCGCCCCCGAGATCAATGCAGTGGCCGAGAATGTGGTCGACACCACACGCGGCACGGTCATAGGCCGCGACGGAGTGGTGGTAAGCACTATCGAGCACGCCATGGCCGCCCTCTACGCCGCAGGTATCGACAATGTACTCGTGGAAGTTGACGGTCCCGAAGTGCCTATTCTCGACGGCAGCGCAATGCCTTTGGTGGAAGGCATCGAGAGCGTCGGACTCGAGGCGCAGAATGCCGACAAGGATTTCTACGTGGTCAAGGAGAAGAAACGCTATCGCGACGAGGCCACAGGCTCGATACTTACCATCTACCCCGACGAGGGCTTCAGTGTGGAATGCATGGTGGAGTACAACTCGACGGTGCTCCCCAACCAGTTTGCCGTTCTCGACGACCTTGCCGACTTCCGTCAGGAAGTGGCCGGGGCACGCACATTCGTCTTCGTGCGTGAGATAGAGCAGCTTATGGCCCATAATCTTATCAAGGGTGGCGACCTCGACAATGCCATCGTGATCTACGACCGCGAGATCCCTCAGGAAAATGTCGACAAGATATGCGGCGTGATGGGTATGCCGAGCATGCATCTCGACAAGTTGGGCTACATCAATCCCAAGCCGCTCGTATGGGACAATGAGCCGGCACGCCATAAGCTCATGGACCTCATAGGCGACATGGCCCTGATAGGCCGTCCGATTCGCGGCCGCGTCGTGGCTGTGCGCCCCGGACATACTGTCAACAACAAGTTCACGCGCTCACTGCGCCATGAGGTGAAGCATACCGAAATCCAGGCTCCGGGTTATAATCCCAACGATGCCCCGGTGCTCGACATCAACAAGATAAAGGAGCGAATACCTCACCGCTTCCCCTTCCTGCTGATCGACAAGATTA
This sequence comes from uncultured Muribaculaceae bacterium, assembly GCA_910584525.1. GTDB lineage: Bacteria > Bacteroidota > Bacteroidia > Bacteroidales > Muribaculaceae > Lepagella. The sequence goes on from CAJUAT010000003.1 coordinate 37,368, forward strand.
TAGAGATCGACAAGAAGCATGCCGTGGCCGTCAAGAACGTCACAGTCAACGAGCCCTTCTTCCAGGGACACTTCCCTCAGGAGCCCGTGATGCCGGGAGTGTTGCAGGTGGAAGCTATGGCCCAGACCGCCGGTGTCCTCGTGCTCAACTTCCTGGAGGAGCCTGAGAAATACTCCACGTATTTTCTGAAGATCGACAATGTGAAGTTCCGCCAGAAAGTGGTTCCCGGCGACACGCTGAAGCTGCATGTGGCCCTTGCCACAGAGATACGCCGCGGATGCGCCGTGGTGAAGGGGTATGCTTTCGTCGGCGAGAAAATTGTCTGCGAGGCAGAGTTCATGGCCCAGATAATCAAGAACAAATAGTCAAAGATTTATGGCTGGAATGTATAATGTAAGTAAGGAAGCCAAGATAGGCAATAATGTGCACATCGGCGACTTCTCGACTATATATGAGGATGTGGAGATTGGCGACAACTGCGTGATCTACGGCAATGTCACCATCTTTCCGGGAGCACGCATAGGCAGCGGCGTCACCATATTTCCGGGTGCTGTGGTGTCGGCGATTCCCCAGGACCTCAAGTTCAAGGGAGAGTATACCAATGCTTTCGTGGGCGACGGTACCACTCTGCGCGAGTGCGTTACCGTCAACCGCGGCACATCTGCCAAGGGTAAGACCGTCGTAGGCAGCAACTGTCTGCTGATGGCCTACACCCATGTGGCTCACGACTGCGTGCTCGGTAACCGTGTCATCGTGTCCAACGCCTCCCAGATTGGCGGCGAGGTGCAGATTGACGATGCCGCCGTGATTGGCGGCGGAAGCATGATACACCAGTTCTGCCATCTCGGTAGAAACATCATGCTGCAGGGCGGCGCGTTGGTCAACAAGGATATACCCCCCTTCGTCAAGGCGGCCCGCGAGCCTATATCGTATGTAGGTCTTAATACTATCGGACTGCACCGCAACGGCTTCACCGACGAGCAGATAAAGATTATCTCCGACGTCTACCGGGTGCTTTACCTCTCAGACCTCAACGTCACCAATGCTGTGAAGCTGATAGAGGAGACGCTGCCGCAGACCGAGCTCCGCGACGAGATAGTAGCCTTCATCAACGGTTCCACGCGCGGCGTCATCCGCAGCGCAATCTAATCCCCCCTGACAGTAGAACGGTACTCTTTTCGACAGTAGAACGATATATATTTTTCGACCGGAGAACGGGAGAACAGGAGAGCCAGGTAATCTATTTAATTACCATGACCTCCTGTTCTCCCGTTCTCCCGTCAAAAACAAGAATAAGTTCTCCCGTCAAACAAAAACACTACCGTTCTCCAGTCAGCGAGCGCGTGAGCTGACGCCACATGTCGGCCACGACAGGCGTGGCATAGCGCGACAACAGCTTCGCGCGGGCCAGGTCTCCCAGCCGTTGCGCTTCCTCCGGACTATCCCATAGGCCTCTCACAGCCTCCGACAGCGCCCCGGCATCGCCCGGAGGCGTCAACAACCCGATGGCGGCGCCGTCGCCGGCGATAATCTCCGTGAAACCCCCATGGTCAGGAGCTATCATCGCCCTGGAGTAAGAAGCCGCCTCCAATATGGCCAGCGGAAAACCCTCATAGCATCTGGAAGCCATCACGAAGAAACGGGCACCGGTATAGAATCTCCGCAGAGCCTCGCCATTGAGAAACCCTGCCAACTCTACGTTGGGCGGCAACTGCTCGATCAGTTCCTTGTCCCTGACAGCGCCGGCAAGCCTGAATGGAATGTCTGGATTGCGCCTGGCAGCCTCTATGATAAGGTCCACGCCTTTCTCGCGGCTGATACGGCCGCTGTAAGCCACATAGCCGCCGATGCCCGTAGCCGCAACATCCATGTCGACATCTACAGAATTGGGAATTACCGTAAGCCTTTCCGGCGGAAAACCGGCTTCGATGAGTTTGCGGCGCTGGAAGTCGGTGATGCAGGCAAACATGTCCACGCAGTCGATGTAATGCCTACGGATGCGGGCCACCGCGTTGCGTGCCGCATATCCAATGGATTTAAGCATGGAATGCTCGCAGTTGTATCTCACGCAACCCCATTCATTCCCCCTCTCGAGACATAGCTCGCAAGGACGGTTGTCACGCATGAATAGACCGGTAGGGCACATCAGCCGGAAATTGTGGATGGTCATCACCACAGGCACGCCAGCCTTGCGGCACTCGCGCAGAGCCGCAGGAGAGATGAAAGGGTACAGATTGTGCACATTCACCAAGTCAGGCTTCTCGCGATCTAAAGCCTCACGCATGGCCCTGACGCCGGCAGGAGAGTTTATGCCGGCGAAAAAGCCGCGCATCTTGCCCGATAAGCTATCGCGAGCTCCGGCAGTGCTCATGCGCAGCTGAGCCACATCATATCCCAACCCGGCGAAAATTCCCGCCATCTTGTCCACGACAGCCTCCTCACCCGAGTACTTCCCATAATCATTATGTACAATCAATATCTTACGCACCATTCCGTATTATCCTTCATGTTCAGTCTAAAAAGATTACCTGACCCTCCTGTTCTCCCGTCGAAAATAAGAATAAGTTTTTCCGTCCAGAAGGAATACCCGACCCTCCTGTTCTTCCGTTCTCCCGTCGAAAAAGAGTCAGCTCTTCCGTCGAAAAAAGATTACCCGACCCTCCTGTTCTCCCGTTCTCCCGTCGAAAAAGAGTCAGTCCTCCTGTCGGGCGAGCCAGGCGGTGATGTTGCGTGTATCGGTGCTGAAGGTGATGCCCAGGTCGATAATCGGGCGTGGGTCGCCGGCAAACTGCCGGGCATAGTCTTTCTTGCGGATCTGCTCCAGTGCCTCCTCCGGCGTGCCGTCGCGCTTCAGCTCGATGATGTAGATATAGTTGCGCATGCTCAGCAGCATGTCGATGCGCCCGTCCGACGTGTGCCACTCCGGACGCGCGTCGACACCTATGAGCATGAAGATGATGAAGAGATTGTTCTCGTAATGCAGCTCCACAGCCTTCTCGGCGAACTCATATGGAATCCCGGCCATGAACGACCGCAGCCGCTCCATGGCCTCGTCGATTTTCCTCTCCTCCAGCAGCCTGCGCACCTCGCGCACGTGCTTCGAAATGGCCGTGGACTGCTCGCTGAGGTAATGCTTTGCGAGATTGTCGAAGAGACCCTTGCGCACCTCCAGATTGGGGATACCGAGATGGTAAATGTCGTAGTCCTCATACCCCTTGATGGTCAGATAACCCGTCTGATAGAGCAGCGCTATGGGAGCCGTCTCGAAGATATCGCTTTCGGCCAGCCGGCTTCCCTCGATGGATTCCTGGAACATCTCGGGCAGGAAACCGCCGCCGCTCTGAATGCGGCGTATCAGAAACTCCGGAGTGCCGCTCTGGAACCAGTAGGCACCTATCTTGCCCTCGTCAATGGCCCACAGGAGGCTGAAAGGATTGTATATGTCAGGGCACTCCGACGTGAAATGATAACCGTCGTAATTGGCCTTGAGCAAGCCAATGGCTCCTTCATAATCCGTACCTCTCTTCCTGGCAAGATTCTCTATGCCCTGGCAGAAGTCAGACCGCAGTTCCTCCTCCGTGATGCCGCATATCGTGGCATATCTGTCATCGAGCGATATGTCGCGCAGGTTGTTGAGGCCGCTGAATATTGTCATCTTGCTGAAGCGGCTCACGCCCGTAAGCATCGTGAAACGGATGTACTGGTCAAGGTCTTTTATGTTGACATAGATGGATTTCAGCAGCAGCCTGTGCGCCTCGCTGCGCTCCGGGTCGTGCATCGTCTCTATCAGCGGATTGTCGTACTCATCGATGAGAATCACCACTGTCTGACCCGTAGCTTTATAGGCTGCCTTGATGATATTCCTGAAGCGTACCGACAGGTTCTGTGTCTCTACCGGAACATCATAGAGCCTTTCCCATTCAAGGAACTGATTGCCGAGTATGTCTTCCAGACTATCATCTTCAGCGGCGTGGAAAGTGGCCAGACTGAGAGTCAGCACCGGATGCACGGCCCATTCCGTTTCCTGCCTTTCCATTGCCAGCCCCGTGAAGAGTTCCTTCTTCCCCTCGAAATAGGCCTGTATCGTCGACAGTAGCAGACTCTTGCCGAAACGGCGTGGCCGCGACAGAAACACGCTTTTGCTCGACATGACAAGGTTGTAGATCAACTCCGTCTTGTCGACATATAGATATCCGAGCGTGCGCAGCGACTCGAAGCTCTGGATGCCTATGGGATAACGAACAGTAATATTGGCCATGACAGAATCCTTTATATGCTACAAATATAACACATTTCCCGGTTTATACAAAACGACACAGCTTCTCCCTGGTGTTCTGACGGTAGACCCGACTCTCATGTTCCCGTTCTCCCGTCGAAAAAAAAGAGTCAGTTCTCCTGTCGGGCGAGCCAGGCGGTGATGTTGCGTGTATCGGTGCTGAAAGTGATGCTCAGGTCGATAATCGGGCGCGGGTCGCCGGCAAACTGCCGGGCATAGTCTTTCTTGCGGATCTGCTCCAGCGCCTCCTCCGGCGTGCCGTCGCGCTTCAGCTCTATGATGTAGATATAGTTGCGCATGCTCAGCAGCATGTCGATGCGCCCGTCCGACGTGTGCCACTCCGGACGCGCGTCGACACCTATGAGCATGAAGATGATGAAGAGATTGTTCTCGTAATGCAGCTCCACGGCCTTCTCGGCGAACTCGTATGGAATTCCGGCCATGAACGACCGCAGCCGCTCCATGGCCTCGTCGATCTTCCTCTCCTCCAGCAGCCTGCGCACCTCGCGCACATGCTTCGAAATGGCACCGTCGTCATCGGCCATATAATGCTCCGCGAGATTGTCGAAGAGACCTTTGCGCACCTCCAGGTTGGGGATGCCGAGATGATAGAGGTCATAGTCCTCATACCCCTTGATGGTCAGGTAACCCGTCTGGTATAGCAATGCCACAGGCTTGGTACGGGATATATCGCTTGCCGACAAAGTCCTTCCTTCCACCGTCTCCTGGAACATCTCGGGCAGGAAACCGCCTCCGTTCTGAATGCGGCGTATCAGAAACTCCGGAGTGCCGCTCTGGAACCAGTAGGCACCTATCTTGCCCTCGTCAATGGCCCACAGGAGGCTGAAAGGATTGTATATGTCAGGGCACTCCGACGTGAAATGATAACCGTCGTAATTGGCCTTGAGCAAGCCAATGGCTCCTTCATAATCCGTACCTCTCTTCCTGGCAAGATTCTCTATGCCCTGGCAGAAGTCAGACCGCAGTTCCTCCTCCGTGATGCCGCATATCGTGGCATATCTGTCATCGAGCGATATGTCGCGCAGGTTGTTGAGGCCGCTGAATATTGTCATCTTGCTGAAGCGGCTCACGCCCGTAAGCATCGTGAAACGGATGTACTGGTCAAGGTCTTTTATGTTGACATAGATGGATTTCAGCAGCAGCCTGTGCGCCTCGCTGCGCTCCGGGTCGTGCATCGTCTCTATCAGCGGATTGTCGTACTCATCGATGAGAATCACCACTGTCTGACCCGTAGCTTTATAGGCTGCCTTGATGATATTCCTGAAGCGTACCGACAGGTTCTGTGTCTCTACCGGAACATCATAGAGCCTTTCCCATTCAAGGAACTGATTGCCGAGTATGTCTTCCAGACTATCATCTTCAGCGGCGTGAAAAGTGGCCAGACTAAGTGTCAGCACCGGATGCACCGTCCATTCCGATTCCAGCCTTTCCATTGCCAGCCCCATGAATAGTTCCTTCTTCCCCTCGAAATAGGCCTGTATCGTCGACAGGAGCAGACTCTTGCCGAAACGGCGTGGCCGCGACAGAAACACACAGTTACTGGAATTGACAAGATTATAGATAAGCTCAGTCTTGTCGACATATAGATAGCCGAGCTGACGTAGTTTTTCGAAGCTCTGGATGCCTATGGGATAACGAACAGTAATATTGGCCATGACAAATCCGGTTTTGTTACAAAGTTAACATATTTTCTTTTCAATACAAAACAACGCAAAGGGCTATGCAATCTACAGGGCTATGCAATCTACAGGGCTACGCAATCTACAGGGCTATGCAATCTACAGGGCTACGCAATCTACAGGGCTACGCAATCATAGAGGAATCACAGAATTGAACAGAAACGTCACTGATGGGTGAACAGGAGAGCAGGAGAAACGGATACTCTGCTTCATCCGCCACGGCGAGGAGCTGAGGACCAGCCATTTACGAGAATTTGCCTCGAAGAGGCAAAACATGGTTAACCCCACCTTTACGAGCTGGGGTCGACGGCGCCAGCCGGCGGCACAGCGAGTTAGGTGGGGACCAGCCAGCATATACGCAGCAGAGTCGGAGACTCTGCACTAATGGATTATATTTCCCAGCCGGCTATTGGCTTCTTCATAGAAGCCGGTGTTCCGGCTATTATGCAGTTGTCATGGGGGAGAGGTCGGTTCACCCGTTCGCCCGTCAAAATTATCCTCAGTTCTTCTGTCTATATAATTCCGTTCTTTTGTCTACGAGGTGCGATAATCTTCCGTATACCCTGTTGAACAGTGGCATAGCCACCGCGTCAATAGCCATGCATACCACAAACAGCCCCGCAATTACCAGCACCATCGACAGCAATGAAGCCGGCGAATTCACATTCATCCAATTACACAGCCATATATAATATGGGAATACCATATTATGATGATGCAGCAGGTAAACAGAGAAAGCAGACGCCGCCACTAAATTTATCCAGCCAATCTTACCCACCTTTAATTTCTTGAAGAACAGGAAAAGATATATCGACTGTAGAATCACTACAGGATTCAGATATCCGTAGATGCTCTTTTCAATGCCAGCCAGATATGTAGCCGTATTTACAGCAACCAGCAGAAAGCCGAGGATGAAATAAACAGCCAAATCCGAAAGACCCGACATATTGAAGCACTTTAAATCAGTCTTTCTAAGATATGCGCCTGTAAGATATAAGCCGAGCAAAGAAAGCTCACTCATTCCTTCGTTGAAATTATTGGACTTCAGAAACCAGCCAAATACCGTACTGAACGCATAGAAGCAGAGCAGGAAACGGCCAAGCTCCTTCTGCGACAATTTTTCTATGAACGCATTGAGTACCGGAGCTATTATGTACAGGCACAGATAAGCACCTATGAACCATCTGGTGGTAAACGTTTCAGCTGCGAATCCCATATTTGCCGGAAGCGACGGCAGATCATCATATCCCGAGAGCCATTTTCCAAGGAATAGAGCGATTACACTGTATAAGATAATCGTATATATCAGTTTAGAGAAAGATTTCGAACGCCATTTGATGCCGAAATACCCGGATATCAGTACAAAACAGTTCACGCACACATAGCATAAACTTTTCAGCTCCATCTCACAGATTGAAGTCCATAAATCCGTCCTCACCGACTCCGGCGACAAAGAATATCTAGTAGGGATGTAGTGGACCAACACTACCAGCATCATCGAGGCAATCCTCAGCAGTTCAAGATTACTGTCCCTGACAGTACGATTTCTGTTTTCGGGGGGGGTAATATATTGCATAAAATTTAAAATAGGATAATGAATGACATTATATATTAGGTAAATTACAATAAAGAAATATCAAATATTCTATAAATCTACTTAATAAATAATACCGTTAAGCTTTATTTAAAGATTCTATATATGACTTCATTACATTTGGCGTAAAGAAGACTTTCCTATCAATAAATGCTTGATTTGCGATATCCTTGATTTGAGAAGGATTTTTATGTAAATCAATCAAGATATCAACTAAGTCATCTTCTGATTTAAAGTAATATCCATTTATTCCGTGTCGAATAATATCACCGGCAACCCCTGTTTTATGTGTAATAACGCACCTACCTAACATGAAAGGTTCTGCAATACATCGACCATAGGTTTCAACATTGGAAGAGCATAATGCTATATTGGTTTTTTCATAGAGCTTAATAACATCGTCCAAAGGAATCTTGCCATAAAATATAACATTGTTTTCGATGTTTAAATTTGAGGCAAGTTTTTTCATATCCATCAATAATGGACCATCGCCTGGTAAATGGAGCTCAATGGAACTATCTCCTGTATGTTTGATATATTTGGCAATGGATTTTATTAAAATTTGTTGATTCTTTCCACGTCGGAACTGTGCCGGAAATACGAGCCTTAATTTATCTGTTGGAATTACATTTTCTGTTTTATTGTATTGAGGTTTATTCATTAAGTAAAAACACCTATCGGTCTTATACTTAAGGAAGAAAAATTTTCTCGTAACGTAATCAGACATGGATATAACACGATCCGTTAGAACCATTAGTCCTAATCCTATTGCACCGATTGCAATAAGGGCCTTGAATGGGTGATTATGTCTATAGCCATGAATAGTGTATATTAATTTAAATTTTCTACTACACGTCAATTTTACATATCCTAATAAAGCAAGTTGCCAATTATTTTGTATGTTGACGTGAGTAATCTCATTATCAATAATAATTTCTTTTATTTGATTGGCCAATTCCTTAAAATTCTCATGAACGTCCAGATCCCTGATTATGCTTATTTTTACTCCTGTTGCCTTCACTCTGGAATGAAGCCCCGATTCTTGTTCATTTTCACTGGAAATGCAATGCAGATTGAGAGAAGTCTCTTTTACAAGATTCTCAATCTGTTCAGTCTGGGCTTGGGTTAAGCCAATTTGATAGTCAGAGCAAAAATAGAGTAAATTTATTTTTTTCCCCATGTTTGTTTAATTATTTTTTCTTTAATATTGTATTAAGCACTACGTCTGGTTTAAGCCATGAAGGAATTAAATTGTATGTAATATACATATACAATTTAAAATTGAGAGGATTATACTTTAAAGCTTTCCATGCTTCATGAATGCTTGCACGTCTCATATTAAGCCGTAGGTAAATAGAACTTCTCATTTTATGCCATAGTGAAATATACTTTCCTATTGCTTTTGTTTTATATTCTTTTTTCAGTTCATATAATTCAATTCCTACCACATCATTTGAAGCCGGAATTCTTCTTGGCCTTTCATAAATGTGAAGACCTTGTATGGCATATATTGCCATCGGTTTCTTTGAGTAAGCAATCTTGTATCTGCAAGCCAGTCTTGCCCATGTCAGCAAATCCTCGCCTGATTTTATGCCCTCGGGAAATCCTCCAATATATTTAATTGCCGATTTTTTTATTATAATGGTTGTAGAGTATATTGGGGGGTGAGAACATGATGCCACTTCAAAATAATTTTCTAGTATGCCATCCTGTCCATCAAACGGCAGTTTATGGAGTATGGTAGGCGTAACTGTTCCAGATTCATCCTTTAATTCATAATTGGTAGCGAAAACATCGCATTCCGGATAGGTTTGGATAAGTCTGGTTTGTGTGGCAAGATATTCCGGTTTCCATTCATCATCGGCATCAAGGAATGAGATAAATTCGCCTTTCGCTTCTCTAATACCTGTGTTTCTGGCGGCAGATACTCCGCCGTTCTTCTGACGGATGATACGTATACGCGGGTCGTCGATAGCTTCCACTACTGCCACTGAGCCATCGGTGGAGCCGTCATCCACCACCACTACCTCAAAGTCCTGATAGGTTTGTGCAAGTACGCTTCGCAGTGTGGAGCCTACCTGCTTCTCTTTGTTGTATAGAGGTATTACGATACTTATCATCACCGCAAAATTAATGAAAACGCGCCAACCATGCAATAGGATTGTAGCGATTGCATAAGATAACATGTATTCCAATCGATATCTTGTCCTTTAGATAAGCGCTAAACCAACTTGACAAGAATAGAATGGGAACTATCAGGAAATATGCAAATCCCACCATAGCTTCTTCAGACCCAAACCATCTGCCGAGTAAAGGATATAACGAGGCATCGAAGATATAACTCATGAGATACATGTCGAGCGACAATACAGATACTGATGCGAACGAACCTCGTATCCAATTATTCCCGAAGTTTGCCTGATATATCAATACGAATAATATCACGGTCAAAGGCACCACGATAACTCCGAAACTGCCGCCTATGATATGAAGCATCTGCTGTCCGGGTCGGAGTAGCATGCTGGCTATTGGATTGACAACACATAATGCGATTACCGCCAGTATACCCTTCCATGTTTTTATCATCGGCTTATAATCTCTGACATAGCTTCCGAGATAATAATACATCAGAATGTCAGAGGCTTTCGTCCAGTAGCCTAGCATGAGATGAACGCCATACCTGTTGCAGAAATCAGGCAGTGCAGAGCAGATAAACAGAATTAGGATTAGAAGTTGTTTGTGGCGTTTGCGTTCGATGCCTTTCCATAGGATATTGAGGAAAGGCGTCAGCATAAACAATCCTATAAACATCTCGATGTACCAGGCATATGGAATTGCCGAAAAGTCGGTAATCTTGAGAGCCCATTGCAACCAAGAATATGACTCCCCAAGGTAATACTTTCGTACCAATATCACTATCAGCGAGATTACCAGATATGATACGAGTACCCGTGTCATTCCCTTGAAATACGTCCGGCTCACCTTTTTGTTGGCATTAAGATAGCCGGTAAGCATTATGAACAAGGGCACATTGGCCAATGTCAAAGTCTGAAGCATACCCAAGGTAAACATGTCAATTCCGACAAAAGCCATATTGTTGAAGTTGGTGTTAATGAAGAAATGAGATCCTATCACAAACAGTATGGCCAACGTCCTGATGATATCAAGACCTACGGAACGCTCTTTTTTTAACCCGGCATTACTATTAAAAGAATTTGCGTCGGGGGGGGTAATATGCTGCATGTCATTTTTGTTTTGTTCTATTGTTCAACGAATCAAGGTCTTTGACAAGATAAGTGGTGATAAGCTCTTGACCCTTGACATTGAGATGGAGCTTGTCGCTGAATAGGGAGTAATCGGATGAATACTGAGGATTGTAGTCCCAATACTTTACGAGAGCATTGGAATCGGAGTAATTCTTAAACCATGTGACCATCCGGTTGTACATCTCCGGATCATGCTCGTTAAGAAGATTCAGAGTGGGGGTGTTGACCAGAATCACCGTGATATCTTTGCTTGTAAACATATCAACGGTCTCTTTGAGCGCCCGGATTAACTTGGGGTTCATTTCAATTTTCTGCTCACCACCTACGGCAATTTCTTTTTTGTATTGCTCCACGTCGATAGTATTAGTCTTGAGATTATCCCAATTGTTCATCCATCCTCTGACGGCTCCATTTTTAACACCGTCATTGTTATAGCGCGAAGTACGCACAATCTTATGAAGCCAATAGTCGGTAGCTGATGCTTCCCGATGGATATAATCGTTGACATCGGCATCATCCATGAATGGATAGAAAAGCTTATAGACATTGTTGCTGAGACCTCCGACAGTAAATGAATAGAGGTCTACGCCATACAATACATACTTCAGGGAGTCGGCAAGGCCGGAATTTATGAAATGTTCGGCCATCACTTTCTTGTCGGCGACGCTCACGCCTTCGCGACAATACTTTGAAACCGTCATACCTAACTCTTTTTCCATCCGTTGCTTGTCGGTGGCGAGCATGAGATGCGAATGGCCTAAAAGGAGAATATCCGGTTTTTGATTAAGACCATAGTAATTCTTTACACCATGCATCATTGCGCGGTCTATCGCGAAATCGAGCGCAAAAAATGCTGCCACCGAAACTATTAAGACCGTTATCAACCGTTTCATCTCAGATTTCATCATAAATAATAACTCTCGCAGAGATGTTTTTATTACCTCACGCAGAGGAGCAGAGGGCTCGCAGAGATGATATTGTCATATGTTATTCACTACTCGGGTTAGCCCGTCAATCAGTCTCTTCCTGTTGAAATTAATCAGCAGACCAAGTTTTTTGTCAGCCAGTCTGAGATAGGAAAACAGTTGTTTGGAGTAAAGTGGAGAGTCATTCTCAGTAGCCTTCAATTCCACAATTATAGCATCGTCCACTATAAGGTCTGCCCGATAAGCTGTATTCATGGCGACCCCTTTGTAAATACAAGGGATTGGCACTTCCATTTCTACTTTATGACCTCTAAGTCGCAGTTCATAGGCCAGGGCTTTTGAATAGATATTCTCCAGCATGCCGGGCCCTATAATGCTATGTACTTCTATTGATGCGCCAATTATTTCCTGCGACAGACTGTTTAACAGATTTTTATCCATGAGTTAATATTTGTATTTATGACTGCTCCCGTTGACTCGCGGAGATGTTTTTATTACCTCACGCAAAGAGGCAGAGGACTCGCAGAGGATGTTATTGTTGTAATTAGTGATTCCGATAATTATTATGTTCTCCTCCGCGAGCCCTCTGCCACTCAGCGTGAGGAAAAAGACACCTCGGCATGGAAGAAAGACCTCCGCGAGCCCTCTGCCACTCAGCGTGAGGAAAAAGACACCTCGGCATGGAAGAAAGACCTCCGCGAGCCCTCTGCCACTCAGCGTGAGGTAAAAATACTCTGCGTGAGATTGACGTGTGAAACCTAAAATTTGAAGTATACGAAACTGTCGGAGTCTACGCCGAACATACCCATCATCAGCAACAGCGGTACAGTAGCCAAGAGATTGTATACAAGCTTGTCCCGATATTTTTCCACATCAAAACATAGAACACCGCCTTTTACCAGCAACTCATAGACCATCAATATCAGAAGCATCAGCATCGTGCATGCAAACGCAAAAGAAGAACCTCCCATTGAAAATCCCGAGCCGAAGTCACTGAATATCCGTCCAACTATTAGCGAAGCACCTTCAAACGACTCAATTCGGAAGAATATCCAGGCTATTGTTACCAAAGCAAAAACCAATATGCCTGATAGGGTGCTTGACAGGATATTCCATTTACGGTTTTTCTTCTGCAGACCTAAGAAATGCTCCGCAAGATAATATATGGCGTGTAACGCACCCCAGATGGCGAAGTTCCATGCCGCACCATGCCAAATCCCCGAGAGCAGGAAGATAGTGGAGATGTTGAACACCCATCTAAGTTTGCTCTTCACACGGCTGCCGCCTAACGAGAAATAGACGTATTCCGTGAACCATGAAGTCAAGGCTATATGCCATTTATGCCAGAAATCCTTGAAAGTACGGGAGAAGTATGGCTGACGGAAATTCTTGGTAATATTGAATCCAAGAGCTTTGGCCACGCCAAGAGCCATGTCGCTGTATCCGCTGAAATCACAGTATATCTGTATGCTGTAGAAAATGGCAGCCAAGGCCAAGGTAGTTCCCGATTGAAAGGAGGAAGTGGCATATGCCCAGTCAACATACTCGGCGAGCCTGTCGGCTATCACCATCTTCTTGAACAATCCCCATATGAAGATACATAGTCCTTGCGATGCTTCTTCAAGATTCGGAAGAAAATACCTTCTTATCTGAGGGAGAAGATTTCTCGCTTTCTCTATGGGGCCGGAAAGGATGGTTGGGAAGAAGGCCACGAAGAGAAAGAAGTCAAGGGCATTGGCTTTATCTGTGATTTTACCCCGGTATATGTCGATGGTGTAGGATAGAGCCTGAAACGTGAAGAAAGAAATTCCCACCGGCAGTAAGAGTCCATCAAGCCATTCCACATTGAGTTCAAAGGATAATAGAGAAGCGAACGACTTGCAGAAGAAGAGAGCATACTTATAGAAAACGAGAGGGAGCAGAGAGAGTATAGTTGCCGTGGCTACTATTCCTTTACGGTTCCTTACATCTGGTTTGAACAGACAATTACCGGCGATGAAGTTCACCAGAGTCACGAAAGCCAAGATAACCGTAAAGCCGATATTGAAGTAGCCGTAAAAAAAATAGGATGCCACCAGCAGGATGGCATTCCTGACAGTGACATTCCTGCCTAATCCTCTTGCTATAAATATCAAGAGCAAAACAACCGCAAAGAACCCTATGAAGGCAAAGCTGTTGAAAAACATCCTAAAAATTGGACAACTTTAGTTAGATTCCGGCATTATTTCTTCTTCAAGTAATGAGTCGTCAGTCTCCTCTTGATATTCCGGGTCATCAGGATTATCCCTCCATTTGGAGCGCATGCCGAGCATCATTCCATAAAAACCGAAAGGCATCGACAGTGTTGCCATTGAATAATTCACAACATTGTCGGAATAGAATGTTGCATATACACCTATTAGAGAGGCTCCTGCCACCAATGCACATAATCTTATCGGTGGATAGGGAACTCTCCAATATGTTCGGAAACAGTCAATGAATATTAATAATATCATCGCACCATAAAGATAAAGTGCGATATCTCCATTATCGCATTTCTGCTGTTCAAAATCAGAATGTAATATTTTCAGACCTCCAAAATCTTCCGGATATTCATACATATATCCTTGCGACGTACCGGTACCTGACCCAGTCATTTTATGTCTGTCATAGAAAAGTTTTTCCATCTGTTCCCACATATAAGCCCGGTAATTGGTATTGATGTTATCCTCATTAATTTTACCCTCTTGTAAATCTTCAATGGTAACAGAATCATCGTAAAACATTTTCTCTTTGATAGACGGAATGTAAAACACTGAAACCACTCCCAATACCAATACTGCCGCGATTATTGGTATAGATTTCCATTTATATCTAATTAAGGCAAATGCCATTAAAGCTATGGCAGATCCCATGATAGATGTACGGAATACCCAAAGAATACATGGCAGTAAAAAGAGTATGGTAAATATTATGTTTTTCTTCTTCTCATTGGAAAATAATACCATTCCCAATGAGAATATCATTATGGAGATGAAGTTTATTGCTCTTGCTGTACCATACCAGAATACGCCGGGAAAGATAAAAGATTCCACAAAAGGAATAAAAGCAACAATTATGGATATTACTCCTATAATTCTTGCCCATAGACTCGATTTAAGGAAAACTTCAGCATCCTTGACTGCCGTGGAAGCAAAAAGGCATAGTAGAAGAGGGTATAAGTATTTTAAAGTGGTTCTCACACCATATATAGGATATCTGGAATAGAATATACCTATGATAATCCATATCAGATAGGCAACATATATCCATAGAGGGAAAGAGAATACTATGCGATTGCGAGACATTATTATTCCGGCTATGCATAAAATCTCAAGTATAAATAACCTTATAGCCATTAGATTCAAGCCGACATTGGCCGACAGAGCTATAAGTCCGGTTGAGAAAGTAAGCCACCATAGCATCTCTGTGTTGGAATATTGGAGCAGGGTGCCGTTGTTCAATACGCTTCTGACAGCCTTCCCGTTGGAAAACAGGAAATTCAATGCAACAACAGTGATTATGATGAAGTAGATTATGTTTAAGTATACCATATCCTAACGCGATAAAACTATTCTGCAAAATTAATCATTTTTTCACAATATCGCGTAACTAGAATCTTTGCGATACCGTCGAAGAATTGAGATTCTCTAAGGAATCTTCGCCTTTTAGTGAGAGAAGAAACTCTGCGCCTCTACGGTTCTTTGCGTGAGATAAAAAAAATACGTGTCGTTCCCATTCAGTTCTGTGATTCCCCAAAATTAGTCAGAGCCGGCAGATAATTCAAAATTCAACATTCACAAATTCAAAATTATCTTCTCCCTGCCGCTTCTGTGCCAACATCTGAAAATTAGTGTGGCAGTCAACCAAAATCAGGAAAAGACAGTGGCGATAAAAAGTTCAGTGAACTCTCCGTGTTGTTCCCTTTAAATTCTGTGATTCCCCAAAATGAGTCAGAGCCGGCATATTTTTGCGCTATCGAGTCGCGAGTAAAGCTCCGCTATCTGCTGCCGGTATTTCTCGTATGAGAAATCCGCGGCGCGTCTTATGGATGCCGTTGACATCCGATTTAAATCTGCTGTCGCAGCCAATATCTTAGCCGCCATGTCATCTGCATCTTCCGGCCTGTGCAGACAGCCGCAGCCGCTGTCGCCCAGCACTTCGGGCAGGCCGCCCGTGTCGGCCACCACCGGCACGCAGCCGCGTGCCATCCCCTCGACTGCCGTCAGTCCGAATCCCTCGCTGCGCGACGGCATAAGAAGCAGATCTATGGCATCGTAATATGCCTGCAGCTTATTCTGAGGTTGACGCCCGGCGAACTCCACTTTTCCCTCTATGCCCATCTCCTTGGCCTGACGCTCCATCAGTTGCCTCTGGGTGCCGTCGCCGACCACCAGCAGCCGCAGTCGCGAATCTTGCGACGCTGCCTTTGCAAATGCCGGAACCACAAGGTCCATACCTTTGATATGTTCCAGTCTTGATACCACGCCTATCGTAATCGGCTCGCCAGAAGCTTTCGCCTTGCGAGGCTCTGTGAGAAGGCTGATATGTGAAGGTATATTGTTATAGATGGTGAAATGTTTTGACGGCGTGCCGTCAAAGAGTTTGCTGTCGCCGAAATAACTTTTCTCGGCAAGCTGCGTGATGCACTGGAAGCCCGACAGACAATGGTCGGTCAGGAAGCGAATGAGCTTGATACCGTTGGGGGAGTAGATATCGCCGGCGGTGTGGGTAGTGGCTATTATTTTCTTCACGCCTAAGGCTTTCAGTATAAGTATCGTCAATGCGCCGGGAGCCATATACTGCACATGGACAATGTCCGGTTTTGTTGCTTTTACTGTTGCCCGGAGTCCTTTCCATAGATGGAGTGCCGTCTTTCTGATCCCTGATGGTCGTTTGCCATATGGGGAGAGGAGTCTGACCCTGGTGCCGGCATGGCGATAGCGTTCCGCCATAGCGTCGTCATACTCGAAATAACATGCCACCGTGACGTTGTGTCCGGCGGCGATAAGTGCCTGGGCAAGGCTCAGTGTCTGTATCTCAGTGCCGCCCGTAAGCAGACAGGGTATTCCTATCAGTACATTCATCTTTACCAGGTTTTGACGTGGGTCCTGTTATTTTTTTTTGACGGAAGAACAGGAGAATAGGATGGTCGGGTACTGGGTACGAAATTTGATTTCTTGTCCCATATCAGGCATATGGCCACAAGCGACGCCAACACGCCCATAAAGGTGGAACTGTTGCCGTTGAAGATAGCGCAGGAAAGCATGATAGTCGATTATGAGTCAGAGAAGCTTGCCGAGTTTCCTTTTCATATGAAGCAGGAACGGCTTTGTGTCTCTCCAATTTCACCATAACAAGGTGTCGGTAGTTGTAATTACCTTATTTTTGGGGGAGAGCAGTAATGTACCGCCTGATATTCATGATTTTTCTCTTTAGGGTTGTCTTCGAATCTTTACTTGTTACGGTCAGGCTGTTTACGTGCTTATAGCCGTTGCTCCAGCCGGATTTGTATGTTTCGTCGCCTCGCAGATGGTCGAATGTTGCGTATCCCAGTTTTATAGCGCGCAGCACAAGATGGTATAGGTGAATCTTTACGGGTGAGAATTTCAGGTAATCCTGATTCCCTGCAGGCATATAATAATAGTATGTGCCGTTGAATGAGAAACCGAGATGCCATGCGATTTCAACATCGCCACATTTAAGAACCGAGAAATGGACCACGCCTTCCTTAAGACCATATTTCAAAAGATTCTCATGGAAATGAGGAGCCTTGTAAGCATTGGGCCATCGTAGAGTGTGTTGGCGCATAAATTCGGCACAAGTATCTTTCGGGATACTTTCAAAGTCGCGATATTCAACGATTCGCAGTTCTCCATGTTCATTTATGCGTCTTATCTGACGGCGAATATCGCCCCGCAGGGATGTGCTGAAAAACGACATCAATGCCTCCTCGTTGTCGATATCCTTTAAATCAAGGTAAGGGCACATCTCATTCTGCACCCAACCCTCGGAAGAGGGAAGGACATTATCGGTCACGCCGTCGAGACATATGATGTCGAAACTGAATTGATTTTGAAGAAACACTTTCAGTTCTTCCAAGAACTGCTTGATTTCGGCGTTGTCCGGAATTCTTTGGAACAGAGGATCATGATAATCATAATCGCTGTAACCAATGGCTATTATGTTTTTGAGGAATGCGTGTTTCCAGTTGCGCCTCCATAGTGCCATAGGGAATACAACGTGATTATTATGAGAATTTCCTGTCACTATGAAAAAGTCGATATGCCGTAATGGTCTGTATGTCTCTATCCACGCCTCCATGAGCGCGGGATGGAAGAACACATGACTGTCGGCAGACGAAGTCACAGCATCATCCAAAAGTCGACGTACCTCATCGTCAACTTTACCAAATTCCTTAATACTGAATTTCCAATCACTCATAAAGCATTGTTTTTTGACAGGAGAATGGGAGAACAGGAGGATTAGACATGATTTTTGACGAATGAATAGGAATGATGGTATAATTTTGATAGTAGTATATTAAGTCGGCTCTTCCGTTGGTGAAAGAATACTCAACCCTTCTGTTTTGTCAGAAATCGAGTAAGTTATACTGTCGAAAAAGAGAGTTAGCGGACTTTGAAGTACAGTTCGCGTTTGGCACTGTTGGCTTCGAGGAAGAGTGGGGGGAGCACTCCGCTCCACGGTTTGCCGCATGGCGCGAGAGGGGAGACGTAGGCATCCATTGCCTTAAGTTTCAATGCATGCTCTTCCGGAGTCATCGGCAACCGACGCGCATTATGCCAGTCGAGACCTCGCCATACATTGTAATACCACATCCACACGCAGTATTCCCAGATTTCCGCTGATGCCGGAGCAATATCCCTGACAATCTTGGCCGTATTGATATGGTCAGGCCATCCCTCGCCCCAATGGGGTACAAATACAGACTCCGGATTTATATCAGCGACAAGCTGTCGCAGTTTCTTCACTTCCGGGTCATTGCCGTTGATATTGCCGTCGGCAAAATTCAGCTCATGAATATGCGATTCCGGAATGCCGAGAATCGTGAGGGCATTCCGTGTAAGCCGCCGTCGCGCTTTTATAATTTCTTCCTTGGAAGTATTGCAGCAACTGGTATGAGAGCCTTCACCTCCTGTCATGACAACGATATGAGGAATCCGACCCTGCCGCACAAGTCGCGCAATCAACCCTCCGCAACCTATCACCTCGTCATCCGGATGAGGAGCAAATATCAACACATTCGTATCTATGCCAATTTCATGTAAACCTGATAATCTGAACTGTTTAGTCAGAATTATCAGTTGTCGTAGAAAATTCTTTATCGACATTATAATCTAAAAAATGAGATGTGCTTACTTCCGTAAGTTGCGCAATTCTTTAACTTCGGGGAATTTGAATATTATAGCGCCAAATACATACACAATAATACCAACACTCACAGAACAAATAAGAGATATGATGCCATTGCCTAACAAAGTTGCCATTGATTTTGCAAATATGTACATTACAATGCATAAAATTAGTGTATTACCAACATCTTTAATTTGGCGGAATATACTCATTTTTAAAAATTTACCAGTATAATATGTATTCCAGACCAAACTAAGAAGAGATCCTATTATACTACCATAGCATAACATTTTTAAACCGAAAGGAACTGTTGCGGCAAGAATGATGACTCCTTGAATTTTTTTAATCACCTCAAGTCGAAAAAACAAATCGCTTCGGCCGATGACGGCTAAATAATTCAGGTTTATGGCATGAATAGGATACCACATCTCCGCAAAAACAATTATTGATAGAAGAGATGCGGTAAAAATCCATTTATCAGTATATAGGATTGTTACAAGAGGATATGCTACCGCACCCATTCCCATGCATAGGGGAAAGATAATGAACGCTGATAGTTTGATAATTCTACGGTAACCGTCTTTAAGAGCTTCTGTATCGTTCTGCAATTTACTGAGTGTAGGGAATGTTACGGATTGTAATATGGATGTCGGCATTGAAGATGTCAAACGGGATAGACCATATGATCTATCATAAAATGCCAAATCAGAAGCTTTATATATTTTCCCAATCACCATGGTAGATATATTTCCATATATACCTCCGAGAAGTTGAGATGCAAACAATTTGGAAGAAAATCCAAATAACTCTTTTAGGCTACTTTTTGAGATTATAAATGAAGGTCTCCACTTTACTTGGTGCCAAAAACAAATGGTTGTTATGGTAGTCAATGTGAGATTCTGATATACGAGAGCCCAGACTTTAAAATCTTTATAAGCAAGGACAATACCAACTATACCAGATATCAATAGTCCTAAAAGATTATATTTAGTCATAGCCTTGAAGTTCATCTTTGATGTGAGGATAGTTCGATGAACTCCTGATAGAGAGCCAATTATCAAGCCGGAAGCTGTAACTCTCAATATCAAGGACAGGGTGGGCATAGAATAGAATGAAGCTATAGCAGGTGCACAAAAAAACAGTATTATGTAACATAATACTGAGATTATAATATTTACCCAATATACACTGCTATAATCTTCTTGAGTGCAATCAAGTTTTCGTATGAGTGCAGTTGAGAATCCTGCATTAATAAAGATATCTGAGATGCTTATAAAGACAGCAAGCATTGCAATCATACCGAATTGATCCGGCATGATTAGCCTTGCCAATATTACGGATACAACAAAAGTTATACATTGTCTGCCACCGGTCTCGGCTAACTGCCAAAGAATTCCTTTAACCGCCTTTTGTTTGAGGTTTTCAGACATAGTGTGAATTATCGGCCGATTAATATTATTTAATCAGAAATCCGTAAGAAGCTACAAATATTATGATTATATCTTAATATTAAATCCCATCACGCGAAGCATGGTCTTTATAAGAATCACATTATAAGACCACTTGAATCGATAATTACAAATTCCTTTGGAAAGACTCGCCATGGAAGGGGAGAGACATAGACAATCAATAATGTATTGACGTTTGGCAGATTGTTTTCCGTATATCAGCCATTGCTTTTTTTCGTAATCAGTGAGACTGTTTTCAGGAAGGTCTTCTATGATAAGATATTGGCATAGTCTCTCTGATTTATATTTTGCAAGATTGTTTTGGCTGAATGTTTCATTATTGCCATGAATCCGCCAGAAATACGCATCATCTATCGTTACGACGACATGACCTAAAACAGAATATCTAATTACGCCGTGGAAGTCTGACTGAATACCGGAATATGTGTAACACTTCCCGTCTTTTAAAGCAAGCTCTCTTTTATAGAGTGCTCCTTGATGAGAAAAATATGCTCCGTGGAAAAGATTCTTAAAATATTCAACACCATCAAGTATATAGGTGTCCTTGGCTATACACTTGATGGCTAAATCTTTAATGTTTTGTGAAAATCCATGTAGGGCATGACAACACACTATTTTGGGGTCTGATGAGACATATTTCATTAGTCGCGAAATATATCTATTATCGGTATAAAAATCGTCTCCATCAAGGTTAATGACCCATTCCCCTGTGGCAAGATCATATAAAGTGTGATGATAATTGCCGACTCTACCTAAATTTCGTGCGTTCCTGAAATATCTAAATCTTGTATCTGTTTCGTATTTTTTGGCTATTATCCCTGTTTTATCTTTAGAAAAATCGTCAGATACAATTACTTCCAGATTGGGATAATCCTGGTTTAACGAGCTTTCTATAGCTTCTCCTATATAATCTTCCTGATTATATGTAGGTATCATTATAGTTACTTTAGGGTATGTTTTCATATGCTTTGGCTTCATATATAGTTTTTAATATAGTTTGTGCTAAAAATTATTTTTCGAATTTGAATCCGTTGCATATATACCTTCCGAATCCTTGTGTCAGGTGCTTAATCGTAGGCCAGGGTGTATATACAAACATTTTCCACGCGGTAGTTATATTCTTAGGAAATAGATCCCACCTTGATAGCATGGTGCCTACGCACCTCGGAATAGTGATTTGTTTACACGCTTTTTCATAATCTCCGCCTATCAATTTCCCCAATTGGATTACGGTAAGGTTTGCATTTGTCGGATCGTGAGAGATAGCAGCTACGGCACCTGTATTATGCTTATTGTACACACTTAATGCTTCGCCGAAATTCCATAATTTACCATAATGATCTGCGGCCAATATTAACTGACCATCTCCGAATGCCGCATTTTTTATGTATGCGATTTTACGATAAAAATCACTATTCAACACTTCCGTACGCATTACAATTGATGCTGTAGGAATATTTTCGGTGACTCTTCCATCAGAAATCCTTATTTGGCCAGTAGTTGGCAATCCGATAACAATATCTTCATGAGTTCCATTTTCATAACGGCCTATCGCATTATGACAGCTGAGTGTATATTCTGGCTGAGTTTCAAGAATATCCACCTGTTTCTGGAGCTTTTCGGGGCTGGTCCAGTAGTCGTCGCCTTCGCAATAGGCGACGTATTTGGCGCCGGTGGCGTTGATGGCGGCGTTCATCACGGCGCCCAAAGAGCCGTCGGGCTGTGAATACTGGTTCTCTTCCTCGAAGATGGGCTTGATGATGTCGGGATATTTTTCGGCGTACTCGCGCAGGATGGCGGCGGTCCCGTCGGTCGACTTGTCTTCGTGCACTATCGCCACATACGGAAAGTCGGTCTGCTGGCTCACGAATCCTTCCAGTGCGTCGCGCAGGAATCGCTCGTGGTTGTAAGTGATGCAGTGGATGGCCACCAGAGGACGCTGAATCTCACAATCAGCCTTGATTTTATCTATATAAATCTGTGCTATGCTGTTTACTGTTCCCATATTCTTATATCTCACGTTAACGACAGAGGATTTATTATATCTTGTATTGTTTTTTTCAAGACCGATGCCTCGTGGAAGGTAACCCCCGATGCTCCTTCTATGTATCACAGAACTGAACCGGAACTGCACCGAAAGTTCACAGAACTTTGGCCACACTAATTTACAGAGTGCTCACAGAAGCGGCAGGGAGAAGATAATTTTGAATTTATGAATGTTGAATTTTGAATTGAGTGCCGCTTGTGTGACTTGCCTCGTAGAGGCAAGTCATGGTTAACCCCGCCTTTACGGGCTACGACGGCGCCAGCCGGCGATAGCGAGTCAGGTATTGGGCTTACCCGACTCTCCCGTTCTCCCGTTCTCCGGTCAAAAGAGGCAGTTCTACCATCAGATAAGCTTACCCGACTCTCCCGTTCTCCCGTTCTCCTGTCAAAAAGACGAGTCGTTTCTCCCGTCTATGAGGGGCGTGGCCTGGCGGCCTTACGCCTTCTTGCGGTAACGGTTGAACCGCACTTCGTCTATCGGCCTCAAGATGTAGGTGAAATCGGTTGTGGTCTCTCCAAGATGGTCAAGGCCGCTCGTCATGATAATCTCCACCTCTCCGTCAACTATCATGTAACGGTCATGATAGCCCTTTAAATCTTTACGCTCCGTAAAAGTCCACTTGTCACAGTGCCTTTTCAGCGATTCCAGAAGCTTGGCCGGCATCGCATTGTACTCGATCTCAAGTTTCTTTTGAGGAAGAATCTCTTTCAGCAGCCTGTCCAAGGTAGACTTTTCCGACAGATAATTGTCGTAGACAAGTACCTTTTTTGCATGTGAGAGAATCGACTTTATATGAGTCTTCCCGAAGTCGCGGACTTCGGCCATGTCAAAAGTAGCCGAATAATTGTTCTCCAGCTTGGGCTGCTTCATTATATTCACATACGGGAAATCATTTCTGGTTTTGCTCAGTATCACACGGTTGGTTGAATTGAGCAACGCCAGCTCTTCCAGACTTTGCCGTGTAAGTCCGTTGCGGGCCATCTGCTCCTTCTCGTTGGCTGGAATCTCTATACCGCATCGTTCCGCCTGTGCTATGTTGAATACAAGACCATTATTGTAATAATGAAACAGCTTTTTCACCACTGCCAGATCCACTGCTTCGCCATTCCGGATTTTGTGATAGTCCGTGAACAGGTCATCATCCATTACCGTACCTTTCGACCGTCGTGCCATAGTGCGCTTTATTCCATTTCAAGCAGTTCGTCAAGAGTGGCGTCAAAGAAGCCGGTGGGGAAGTCAGGCTCGAAACGGTATCTGTCGTTTACCCTGATTCGCAGGAAGTTATCGTTGACCGACGCCTTGTAATATATTGCCATGTCGTCACGTTTGAGGTTCCCCTTGAATGTCTCATACTGAAGCCGGTTCAGAAGATGTTCGCAGTGGGTCTCGACAATAAGCTGAATACCCGCATTGGCTATGTACACGAAGAACTGGGCAAGCCGCGACTGTGCGGCAGGATGCAGATGTATCGCGGGGTTCTCCACCATCACCACATCTCCTTTCTCTGCCCGGAGACACATAATCAGTATCTTGGCCAGAGATGACACGCCCACACCAAGCTGTCGCGGCGAAAGCTGGTCAAGCAATCCGGATTTGTACAATACCTGTACCTGTTGCGACGTTACCTTCTGACTGCTCATCTCCAGCTCCATACCGAGTATATAGCCGAGCCAGTAGTCAACTTGTGATGAAAGCGTGTCGGAGTCCTTAACAACCCTTAAGGCAGGAATCACTTCGTTTGACTTTTCCTCTTCAAATGTGCCGAACAGAAATTCGCCCTTTATTCCCGATTTATATTGACCCGAAACCTTTTCCAGATTATCGTATGCCGAACGGTTGGCGTTGAGGTAATAGACATTCTTTTCCGCCTCCATGGGATAGGGCGTTTCCCCATGCACCTCCGCCAAGCCATCTTTGACCACAATCCCCAGTGAATTTCCGTCGCTATCGGTCAGCTCAACTTCTACCGTCTTGGCGTTGACGTTACGGTTGCGGATATGTGCGAAATCCAGCTCGCATTCCTGCAGAAGATATCCTGCTGCAGGCGACAGATGTTGCAGAACAGCCAATATGGCCTGCAGACATGAAGACTTGCCCGTGGAGTTGAGCCCGGTGAATATGGTCAGCGGCCTAAGCTCGAATGTCTCTTCTCCTATAGCCTTGAAATTCTTTATGTATAGTCTCGAAATCATTTTTGAATTGCTCTAAGGAACGCACTCTAAAGATTGCTCAGGAATTCCCCTGCCTGTTCATAGCGCCACAACACGTTTTTTGAGGTGTCGACATTCCCCTGTTCCTGCAGCCATGAGTCAAGTTCATGCTTGAAATTGCCCAATGATTCTTTTATCATCGGCACATCGTCTCTGACTGCAGGGTCGGTGAATATATATGACATCACTTCGAAAAGCGGCATGTTGACAGCCCTTCTCTTTGCGCCGGGTGTCTCGGGTTCAAAGCGGAAGGCATCCTCTCCCAATACTTCATGACACCTCCTGAAGGCATCCTTGAACGTCAGCACGAGCTCGTCGACTGTCGCTTTTGAATCATCCCGGTTAAACCATACCATCACCTTTGCAAGGAAGTCGTCGATGTCGCTCTTATACTCTATCTGCTCGTTGGATTCATCCCTCATCATGCCCGGTCGGCTGAACAGCATGTAGAAAGCCATGGCACGCAACAACGCGTACTGGTCCTTCATCCGCTTTGGCGATATACCACGGCCGGTTGCTTTCCGGAACTCTTCTGACCTCGTAACCTCTTTGAGCGCTTTGGTAATGTAGCCATTGTACAGGGCATTACGCATTTCCTGATGTGTTAGTTTGGTGCCTCCTCTGTTCACTCTGTCGAAGATGTCATATTTCACCCTTTCCGGCGTCGGCGGCTGGATGATGTAGAAGGTAAGCTGATAATCTTCAAACAGTCCCTGAAGCACCGGGTCAAGAGCCGAAAAACGGTGGTCATTGAGATTATGGAGTATCTTCAAATCGCGTAAGGCGAATTTCCCGTTAAGATACTGCAGCAACGCCGTGATGCGCTGCCGACCGTCCACTACCTGCATTATGCCGTTTTTGGCTTGATACAGATAAATCACGGGGATAGGAATGCCCATGAGGACCGATTCCACCAGTTCGGCGCCCTGTATGGATTTCCATACATTGTTGCGTTGAAAATCCGGGTCGATTTTCAGCGTCTTACGCTTCTCCACAAGTGTCTTCAGATGCGAGATGGAATACTGTTCCTTGGCTATTCTTATCTTCGCATCCGGATATATGGAGACGGAGGACGGCAGTTCCTCATTCTCAAGTATGTCATCATCCTTTGCAGCGTCCATAATTATTTGAGCTTGATTGCAATCTCTTCGGGGGAGTCCTCACTCACAAAATTAGCCAAAACTTCTGATTCACACAAAATCACGCGCATGAATCTCGCAGAGTTTTCTTCTTTGTATCACAGATCTGAACCGGAACTGCACCGGAACTGCACCGGAATTGCACCGAGAGTTCACAGTCTTTATCTTTATATCACAGAACTGAACCGGAACTGCACCGAGAGTTCACAGAACTTTGGCCACACTAATTTACAGAGTGCTCACAGAAGCGGCAGGGAGAAGATAATTTTGAATTTATGAATGTTGAATTTTGAATTGAGTGTCGCTTGTGTGACTTGCCTCGGAGAGGCAAGACATGGTTAACCCCGCCTTTACGAGCTGCGACGGCGTCAGCGAGTTAGATGATAGGCTTACCCGACTCCCGCGCCGGCAGATAATTCAACATTCAAAATTCAACATTCAACATTATCTCCGCGCCGGCAGATAATTCAACATTCAACATTATCTCCGCGCCGGCAGATAATTCAACATTCAAAATTCAACATTCAACATTATTTTCGTGTCCGGGGCAGAGAGTGCGGCCTTCGGCCAGACGGCGTATCAGAGCCTCCGACTCCGCGGCCTGCCGCCTGTCGCCGCCAGGCAGATTCGTCACCGTCTTGACGCCCGGTATCAGCGAGTCGCCGCTGAACACATAACTGTCCGTAACCCATGTCACGCAGCTCGCGTTATGTCCCGGCGTGAACACCGCACGCACCGTCAGCCCGTCGCCAAGCTCCACCGTCTCACCATCAGCGACAGTCACCACACGGACGGCAGGATTCACGCGGTAAGGGACATCCATATACCTCGACATATTCCGGCGATCGTCAAACAGCATCCCGCGGCCCTCCTCATTGGTATATACCGTAACGTCGGGATTGAGCTCCAGCACTCTGTCGATGCCATAGATATGGTCATAATGCGCATGGGTGAGAAGCACAGCCTTCACATCAGCGAAACCCTCCCACTCGTCGCCCGGATCCACCAGCACATCCCCAATACGCCAGCACATCGAGCTGAAAAACGAATTCACATGCGATGAAATGCCGGTCATACCGTCGGACCGTAAAGAGTGTTCCATCTTACAAGCCTGTCAATCAAGAACATACCGTCCCACGGCATCTCGAAGTTGAGCATTCTTCCTATACGTGGCAAGCGCTCCACTCCCTTGGCAGTGGCCACATCGGCAAACTGAATCGCCTTGTTTATCGACGCCGCAATGCCTACACTCTGTATGTACGGCTCTATATATGGAAGAGTGTCCATGATGGAATCAACAGTATGGACAAAAAGCACGCGTGAATATACCGGTTTCTCGAGAGTCATTTCCGGATCCAGCAACACAGTCCATGACAACGTGTCGCTGCCATATGCTTTGCCTTTGAAATCATATACACCGCGAATGGAATGGATGGCGGATATTTCTTCAACGCTCATTCTCCCTTTCGGAATCTGCAATTCGGTCTTCGGAAAGACTTCCGCCAAAATCTCACAGAATCGTTCGGGTGTTATATTTCCCCCATTTTCAATATATACATTATGAGGGGAAGCGCAACCATACTGGTCAAACACGGCAACATCCACGGTAAGTCTGCGGGCTAATTTCCGGGCATCATGTTCCGACTCAAGTGCTTCTCGTCCAACTACCGCCATGGAGAGCCTGGGACCGAATACCACTGTCTGAGAGTCTATTTTTGAAGGATAACCGGCAACGGTTGCCACAGCTTCCTTGCCTCCCCATGCCACGCGAACATCCGCCGACTTGGACATCAATTCCGCAATCTTTTCTGACGTGCGCGGGAAATACACCACAGCCACACTGGAAGCGACATCGGCTCCTTTCAATACGGAATTGTCGGGAAGTGTAACCTCAACTTCTTCGAAAGCCTGCATCAAGCCCGAAAAGACACCGCCATCCTTCGCGGCTACCTTTATTAAATTGGCATTTTTGGTAATGATAGCCTGCACAAGGGCAAACATGCCCAGTATCTGTACATTGCCGGCCATCCAGTGACACACGAGTCCTCGCGGATTTGCCTTGAGGTAATGAGAATCAGAGTCGGCAAAAGGATTGAAGCCGTCGGCATAGGCTATGTTGCCTCTCAGACCTTCTTTGGCCATCTGCAGCAGATGCCGCTCCGAACACCATTGCGAAAGAAACAGACGGCCTTTGTCGCGCAGAAAGTCATATCTCCGGTCCTTGAGCCATATCTCGGCAACTTTCCCTATAATGGCTGCAAGCCCTTCTATCGGTTGCCGGGAAAGCCATTCCTGTCGACTCCGCAGCGTGGATATTATTTCATCCAGCTGTGCCGCCGGACTGTCAATGCTGATTTCTCCTTTGAAGTACTGTATGTCCAGCTCATCGGCGGAGTTCCCGTTTTTCTGCGATGCCTTGAACATCAGTTTTGCCGATAAAATATCGCCGCAGCCTCTTGCCTCGGCCTTTTTCATACGGCCTACAATCCGAAATCTTGTCCCCGGACGTCCGTAAGGACACTCGCCGGACTCTATTATGCCTATGTCGTCGGTCAATACCGCATTGCCGGGATATGAATGGGGGACAGGGGAAATAAACTCCAGCATTCCCTCCTTGCCGGGAGGTAGTACAGATTTTGACGCCACATCGCGTGCCAAAACCCTCACGTAGCTCGACGTATGCTTACATCCACACGGGCAATCGGGAAAGTTAATGCCCATCTGCTCGGTGAAACCGTATATGTCAATCACATCCTCAGGTGCAATGCCGAATGCTTCTGATAAACGGCGGTTGAAGAACGATTTGTCTATTTTTTCCGACTCCAGCTTCTTCCAGCCTCCTATATGTATTATCTTAGAGCCTTCGGGCAACCGGATGTGCTCTCCGCTTTCTTCTATGGATCTCAGCACATTCTGATACAGAATGTAGGTAAATCCAAATACTACCACAGGCTGTTCCGCTGGCAACGACGATAAAAAATCATTTATACCGTGAATGTCGAAATGAGAAATGCCGTCATCATCGGTCCTCAGGAAGTAATCCGTTTTTGAAGCAAACTTAAGATACCCCGTGACGGCGGCAAAACGAGCGCCGAGCATCTTGCGGGCCATTCCTCCGGCTCGCGGGTCTATGTCCATGATAAGGAACGGAACTCTCGTCTTGCCAATAAATTCCGACATGACTCTGACCATGGCCTTGGCCTGACGCTTGGCCGTGATTTTGTCGACCATGATGGTCGACGGCACTCCTGATGTGGCCGACGACTGCAGCGACATCTTGATATCATCTGCCGGTACCGACGACAGCCTGGAGCCAAGATCCTTGAATACGCTTACCGCTACCGGCGGTATCTTCTCGATGTCTCCGTCCCATTCCTGCGGATTGAATCCTTTCGTGTCGCAGAAACGCCGATACATGGAGTTGTTGTCGTAATGAAAGCTTAACTCCCGGCGTAGAGATTCCGTATACAATTCCTCGGCCTCTGCTGAACCGTCGTATGCGCTTAACGTCAGCAACTCTTCTGTATAGTCAGTTGTCTCCATTATTTAGAACGCGTTCCTTTAGTTTCAACCTTTGAATTTTGCCTGATGAAGTGCGAGGTATTTCCCTGACCCGTTCTATGATGGCCGGCTGCTTGTAGTTTTCAAGCTCTTTCGACAATCCTTCTTTTATTGATGCGTCGGAAATGGCCTCCGAGGCAACTATACATGCTTTCACTACCTCACCAAAAACTGGGTCGGGCGATGCCACACATGCACAGTCGGTGATACCCTCAATCTGCAGGAGTTTCTGCTCCACTTCCAGTGGATTCACTTTTTTCCCTCCCACGTTTATCATTTCCTTGTTGCGGCCTTTCAGCGACAGCCAGCCATCTTTCGACATCGAGCCCCAGTCGCCTGTGCGAAACCATTCGCCAAAGAAGTCTTTTCTGAAGTATTCCTCAGTTTGTCCCCAATAGCTGTCGCATACGTGTGCCCCTTTCACGCATACCTCTCCATCGGTATCTGATTCCTGCTTTTCCCCATCGGGGGAGAATATGGCTATCTCGACATTGGGCGCTGCTTTACCAGCAGTGTCGATATGCGCCTTGTCGGAGTGAAACTCAATAAAAGCGCTGCGGGAAGCCTCTGTAAGTCCATAATGCATGCATATGCGGGTATCGGGCAGCAGTCGCATAAGGTGCTGTTTTTCTTCCAAAGGCAACGGTGCCGACCCCATCTCTATGTACCTCAACGTAGAGGCATATTGGCCAAGCCGGTCTCCGCTCATTTTGCTGATGTATGCCCAGCTGGCAGGCACCATGCCAAAGCCTGTGACCTTATAATCCTCCAGGGACTTGTAGAATTTCTTCATGCTCGCGAACCCGGCGAGCAACACAACTGTTCCTCCCGAAGCAAGCACGCAGCGAAGTCTACCTAAACCGAAGGAATGGCTTATCGGCAACGCTATCAGTTCCACATCCTCCGGGCCATTGCCTATGAAGGTGTTGATGTTGTCGGCTGCCGCAGCTTCATTGTCGGCTGTCAGTGCAACTCCTTTGGCCAATCCGGTGGTTCCTGTGGTGAAGAGTATGTCGGATATGGATTCTCCCTCCGGAAATCCGAAGCTCGTGTCCATATCCGTAAAGTCTATGTCGTTAAAAGAGCGTATCTCAATTCCTGAGGCATTGCGCAATGTGCCGATGCACAGTTTGGGTGCTGAAAGCTCCATGATAAGCTTCAACCTGTCGGTATTGGTCTCCGGATCTATCGGTACCGCTGTCATTCCGGCCATATGAAGACCGAAATATGCAGGTATGAACAGAGTGTCCTTGGAAGCCGACAACAGTACCCTGTCACCTGCCACAAGTCCTTGCCGGCGATACCAGGTGGCTGCCGACTCAATTTGCCGCCATAATTCAGCGTAGGTCACAACTGCGCCGCTGACTGCATCTATTATGGCCGCCTTTTCCTGATGCCTGACAGAATTGTCGTATATACGTCTTTCAACTGACAACATTATCCTACCTTCTCTTCTACGGCCTTTACAATATCGGCCACATCCTCGATATCCATCATCTCCTCAGGCTCGAAGTTGATATCGAAAGCCTCTTCGACATTGGAGAGGATTGTAAGATGACCCATGGAGTCCCAACCGGCAAAATCTCCGATGGAGGTTTCCTCCTTGATGTTCGAAGCCTCTGTTTCGCATACTTCGGCTACTATTTCCAGTACCTTGTCTTTGATTTCCATTTATCGTATTGTTTTTATAATTCGTTCTGCAATTTGATCTGGCATCAGACCTGACTGTTCCAGCAAGTAGCTGTATGAACCGGGAGTGGGGTAGTCGTTCTCTACAGCTATCTTAACCAGCTTGGCGCCATATGGTGACAACACATCGGCAACAGCATCTCCCAGACCTCCTGTTTTTCTGTGTTCCTCTACTGTGACAGTCATGGGAATGTCTAAATCTATTGCATCCGGATTCAGAGGTCTTACAGTTCTGGCATTGAAGAGTCGGGCACTGATTCCTTTTTCTTTCAATATATTCACAGCTTCCAATGAGTTCTTTACCATGCTTCCGGTTGAGATAATGTTTACATCCGTGCCATCAGTAAGAATACAATTCTCATTATTCAGATTCGGGGCCAGCTGAGTCTCTTTCATCCCGTTCAAGCGAATGTATACCGGACCATCGTGAACCAAAGCTTCCTCCAGAGCCGTGACAGCCTCTATCGGATTGGCCGGACAGGCAATCGCCATATTTGGAATTGTGCGCATCAAGGCTATGTCTTCCAATGCATAATGGGTGTTGCCCATCATAGTGAGGCCAAATCCCGATGATATTCCCACAAGTATCAGAGGGACACCCATATAACCGCAGAACTGACGTATCGGCTCATATGCCCGCATTGTGATAAAGCATGCTTGAGCCACACATATCACTCGCTTGCCTGTCTCGGCTATGCCTGCCGCCATGCCAATCATGTTCTGCTCGGCTATGCCTGCATTTAGAAAATGGTCAGGATATTTTGCCTTGAATGAATCGAGCCCGGCCGGGTAGGCCTGATCTGCGGTGATGACCATGATTTCCGGATGTGATTCAATCAATCCGGGCAGACATAGCCCTAACATTGATGTCGATTGCCCGAACATCATCATCTGCTTTATGCTTTTGTCGTCAATCTTCATAATATGCTTCTGTCTGAGCTACGGCTTTGCTATACTTCTTGTCGGTCATCACGCCAAAGTGTGATTCTTTTGTATTGGTAAGGAAATCGATGCCATTACCTTTTACTGTCGTGGCGATTACTGCTTTCGGCTTGTCTCCAATCGGATGGGAATATGCCTCAAAGAGACTGTCAATGTCGTGACCGTTGACTTCGTACACATCAAAGCCGAAAGCCTCAAGTTTATCTTTCACACTGCCAAGCGACATTACTTCATCCGTGGAGCCGTCAATCTGAGCGTTGTTTCTATCGACAGTCACCGTCAGATTTGACAGATGATAATTTGCGGCACTCATCAACGCTTCCCATACAATTCCTTCGTCAAGCTCTCCATCGCCAACTATGCAGTGTACTTTTGTTTCAGGACTGTAATTTTTCAAGACGTAGGCCTGACCGACCGCATAACTCAATCCAAGCCCAAGGGAACCTCCCGATACTTCTATGCCACGAGAAATATCACGTGTGGGATGCACGTGCAAGCCTTCAGAATCCCGGTCAAAGGAATTGATTAAGTCATCATCAATCAAGCCTTTCTGCCACATGGCGGTATAAAGGCTCAATGCACCATGTCCTTTACTGAGAATCAGCCTATCGCGGTCGGTATTACCTGTAAAGTTGAGTATGTCGGCAAGTACGACAAATATTTCAACACATGATAAGGCACCGCCGACATGCACGCCATTGGGTGACGCATTATGGGCAAGTTCCAATATTTTCTTTTTCATGGCATATGCCATGTCGCGATGTCGTTTCTCCATAATAATTTATATTCCGCCATCGGCGCGAATAACTTGACCTGTAACATACGACGATTCATCGGATGCAAGAAATGCGGCCAGAGAGGCAATTTCTTTCGGGTCGCCGACCCTGAAAAGGGTCGGCGACCCGAAAGTGCCGGTAAGCATTTCCGGATCCATGTCTTTTGTCATATCTGTGCTTATGATGCCCGGTGCTATTGCGTTAACTCGTATATGTATGGACGCCAGTTCTTTGGCCCAACATTTTGTGGCGTACATCAAAGATGCTTTTGATGCTCCATATACCGTGTTTCCTACCGACCCGTCGATTCCAGCTATTGAACCCATATTGATTACTGAGGCTCCTTTTGCCTTCATCATCGGCTTCAGCAGATATTGGGTAATCAGCACGGGGCTGAAATAGTTAACCTGAAAAGTGTGTTTCAGTGAATCCGGTTTGACTTTCATCAAGCCGGGATATTCACACACACCTGCATTGTTGACAAGAATATGTATCGGAACTTTCAACCCTATAATCTCTTTCAATCCAGATTTTACCGACTCTTCATCAGCAAGATCCATACTGACAATTGAAATCTTATTGCCGTACTTAATGGAGATATTTTTGAAGTCCTCAACAACGGATTCTGCAGCATTACGGATGCACGCTATGACGTTGGCTCCTTCTTCTGCGAATTTCTCAAGTATGGCATGGCCGATACCTCGGTTGCATCCCGTTATAACAGCCCATTTCCCCTCAAGATTCTTCATCAGTTCCTTGCTTTATCACATTCTCGTTTTCAACCAATTCAATTAATCCGTATTCCCGATTGTATAAGAAACATACTTTACAACCGGGCATACCTACTGACGGAACCGGTCTGCCTGTTGGCATAAAACGTAGCTTTTTCAATCGCTTTATTGCATCTGATATATCATCGACACCATAACATATATGGTAGGGTGAGACCCCTGATTTGGCAAGAATCTTATTAGTTGGGGAATTTTCATCTACACCTTCAATAAGTTCTATCTTTGGGAAGCCATTTTGGGTGTAAAAACAGGCTCTGACATTCTGTTTGGGGTCATAGGCGGTTTCAATTGTCCTTTGCCATCCTGTAGCCTCATAGAATTTACTTGTGGTCTCAATGTCGTTTACCGCTACCCCAATATGATGGAATCGGAAACCTTCTATGTCAAGCGGCGTAATCATCCTATTTCTATCAATGGCAGACATACGATATGGTCAAGCTCAAGATACGCCGCTCCCCATGCAAGACCTGAACCAAACCCGCTCATAATCACCTTGGCCTTCTGATTGGGTAATATATCGTGCAGCTTGACAATCATGCTCAATGGTATTGACCCACTGCTTGTATTGCCATAATCTTTCAGACAGTATGGAACTTTCTCCTTGGGCACCTTTAGCTTTTTGCATATCTTGTCATCTATATATTTATTAGCCTGATGCAAAAGAAGATAGTCTATATCTTCTATTTCAAGACCATAGCGTTCGCACATCGCCTTGATTGTTTTGGGAGGTTCGGAGATCGCGAATGAAAATACGCTCATGCCATCCATGATTGCATCTACATTGCGGCGATAGGATCCTTCTTTCATCTCTTTCATTTCCAAATCACCTTCCTTGAAAGGACGGCGTGTTCCACCCACCGGCATTATTATAGCTTCGCCGTGACTCCCGTCAACTCCGGAATTAAAATAGATGTGAGGAGCATTTTCATCATATTCCAATGCAGTGGCTGAGCCATTGTCTCCCTGCAATGGCCATAGACCTTTGTCAAGTGGTGATATCTGAACCGAGGTTGTTTCGCCTACAAGAATAAGTCCTTTATTAATTTTGCCCATAGACATGAACGTGGATGCCGTGGCCAAAGCATACACATATCCTGCACAAGCCAAAGGAATGTCAAGACATAAGCATGTCTTTGACAGGCCTAATCTTTCTTGAAGCAGTATGGAGGTTGGGGGTGTCACGTAGTCGCGGGATAGTGACACATATATTAAACACCCAATCTCCTCTTTGTTCCACCCCAGTTTTCTGATTAGCTGTTCGGCTGCTTCATAACATAGGTCTGAACACGTCATGCCTTCCGGTACATATCGTGTACGCTCTATGCCCGTAAGTCCTATCACTTTCTGTGCCTCTCCCTCCTTGAAAAAAGGAAGATCCTTGATTTCCTTGACAAGCTTCGGCACAGTAACAGCCAAGCCGCTGACTCTTATATTGGGAATATCTAAAAATGCCATTATTTTTATATAGTGATTCCTCCGTCAATTACTATGTCGGTGCCGGTGATCCACTTGGCAGCATCCGACAGCAGATATATCACTGCCCATGCTATCTCTTCCGGATTGCCATAGCGTCCAAGCGGATATCTGGCCTCATCGGCTGCAAGCTGTTCATCTGTCAATGTCCCTGCCGCAGTCATGGATGTGCGTGTCATGCCTGGACACACGCAATTCACTCTTATCTTTTTGGGGGCAAGCTCCAGTGCGGCAAATTTCATCCATGATGACAAGGCGGCCTTGGATGCGCCATATACCCCGTTGCCTATGTCGAAACTGTAATTGCCTCCAATGGAAGATATGGCAACTACTGACGATTCTTTGCCCATTTTCTTCCCCTTGACAAGGAGCCGCAGCAGTTCAGCAGTGGCTAAAAAGTTTGTGGCGAATATTTCGTCGAATTTCTTTTTTGTGGCGAATTGTACAGGAATACTGTTTGCTATTCCCGCGCATAACACAACACCGTCGAGTGTCTCAATTCCTTTTACAAGGGATTTCATATGCTCCTCATCGGTGAGGTCTGCCACAATCATCGCGTGGCCTTCTCCTACAAGCTGGTCATAGGTAGCTTTGAGCCGTTCTTCATTACGCCCCGTGACAATCACTGAGGCTTCAAGCTTCGAGCACTCTATGGCCGTGGCTTTGCCGATGCCCGACGATGCGCCGGTTACAAGGATTTTCTTCCCTTCAAGCGAATAGGGGTTATAACATGTGTTCATCGCTATCTATTTCTACTAAGTTGGATACTACAAGGTTATGGGTTCCGAAGGCGATTGTGCCCCATGAGAGTCCAACCCCGAAACCGCAGCAGATGAATTTCAAGTCCTTGTCTTTTGCTTCATTCTGAAGCTGCGTCACTATGGTCAACGGGATGGATGCTGATGATGTATTGCCATATTGCGACATGCACTCGGGAACTTTCTCCTTAGGAAGTTTCAGCTTCTTCTCTATCATCTGATTCATCTTCATATTCGCCTGATGGAAGATGAAATAGTCAGCGTCAAGGTAGTTGAAGCCATAGTGCTCACCAAGTTTTTTTATGGATTTAGGGGCGGTAGTTATGCCGAATGAGAACACATCCATGCCGTTCATCCGGGTGGTCAAAGCATTGTATAGCTTCCCGTCTATCTCTTCATCTATGAAGCTTTGTTCATTAAAAGGCATTCTACTGCCTCCTCCGGGTGTTATGATTGCCTCATAGCCTGAACCGTCGGTGCCATAATGGCATTTAATACCATCGTTTCCCTCTTCATACTCCAAAGCGGTTACGGTGCCGGCAAATCCGAACAAAGGGTCGGACTTGGACTCGTCAATCATGTGTCCTCTCGCATCTCCGGCCATCAGCAAGGCTTTCTTTATATCGCCGTTCTGCAGCAACGATGCCACATTGCTCATGCCGTAGGTCCATCCGCTGCAGCCAAGCTGTATATCCTCGGCATAGCATTCCTTGCCGCATCCCAACTTGTCCTGCATTATGCAGGCCGTGGCCGGAAGTATGAAGTCGAGGGTCTGTGACACTATGATGATGGCGTCAATCTCTTTGGCATCCCAGTTAAGGTCGGTGAGCAACTGCTTCGCCGCTGCAAAACACAAGTCGGAAGTGGTAAGTTCCGGATCGTAATGACGCTTCTCCACTCCTGTAACCTTTACAAAAGCGGCGTTGTCATAATCCTTGCTTATCTGATGCTCGTAAGTAAGGTTGTTGACAATTTTTTTCGGAACGCCGGCCGCCATTCCTGCGACCTTGACGTTCCGGAAATGAAAGAATGCCATAGCTTATGCTTTGCTCTTCACGATTTCATATACATCCTTAACCGTCGCGGAGTTGCGGATG
This sequence comes from uncultured Muribaculaceae bacterium, assembly GCA_910584525.1. Taxonomy (GTDB): domain Bacteria; phylum Bacteroidota; class Bacteroidia; order Bacteroidales; family Muribaculaceae; genus Lepagella. The sequence goes on from CAJUAT010000003.1 coordinate 74,474, forward strand.
TCGTCACCCTTAAGGGTTACCTCATACTCCTCGTCGGCCATGGCGATGATGCTCAGCGCTATCAGCGACGACCATTCATCGAGCGTCTTGAACTCTGTCTCGGCTGTGATTTCCGAAGGGTCGGTGTCGTCGAACTGCTCGGCGAACTTCTCTACAAAATCTGTAAGTTCCATTTCTTTTTATATTTATGTTGTTAATTGATCTTTTTTGCGGGTACTCCAAAAACCGTGTCGCCAGGCTTGACATTGCGTATTACAATGCTTCCGGCTCCAAGTATGGCATTGTCGCCTATCTTTTTATGTGGCAATATGTTTACCCTGGGATGACATGTCACGTTATTTCCCATTTCAACGCCTCCTCCCATAAAACTGTATGATCCTATGTGGCAGCAGTTGCCTACCTTGACATCGTGCCCCAAATCACAGAACACACCCACGGATACGTGCTTGCCAATCTCTATATCACATGATATTACTGTCCATCCCGGTATTATGCATCCATTTCCAATTTTGGTATTGGAGCCGATTGAGGCGCCGGGACTGATAAGCGATATGAATTTGCCGCCTTTGCGCTCTACAATTTCTGTATAATGTTTTACCCATTTAGGGTCGCCGAGTGCGCAGATGAATACATCGTTTTCTGACGGCTCATACGCCTCTACACTCGATATAATAGGAGGATATCCTGCAAAGCCGTCGAGTGCATCTGCCTTATCATCAAGAAAGCCTTTGCATTCCACATCGCCAAGCGAAACCTTGCATTCCTGAAAGAAGTTATATACTTCTCTTCCACACCCTCTCGCTCCAATGATATAAAGATTTCTCATTTTTACCTAACAATGCAGTTTATCACTCTTTCTACGTCGTCTTGGGTCAGGGCGTGGTGCATGGGGAGGCAGATCACGGTGGCGGCCATGCGGTGGGCGTGGGGGAGATTCTCCGGAACGGCCGACGGCAGCCCGCGGTAGGTGGAGAACTCTGTGATCAGCGGGTAGAAGTAACGGCGTCCCAGCACGCCGGCGTCGCGCATCCTGAAATAGAGCTCGTCGCGCGTCATGCCGTATTTCTCCGCATCCACGAAGATGGGGAAGTAGCTGTAATTGTGGCGCACGCCGGGCATGTCGTCGAAAAAGGTGATGCCTTCTGTGTCGCGCAACGCTTCCCGGTATGCCACGGCAACTTTCCGGCGCGCCGCTATGGCGGCGTCTACCTGCAGCAGGTTCAACAGACCGTAGGCCGACCGCATCTCGTCCATCTTCGAGTTGATGCCGGGGGCCACTACCTCTGTCTCGCCGGCAAAGCCGAAATTCTTCAGATAGTCGATGCGCTGCTTGGTCTTGGCGTCGTGCATGACCATGGCGCCTCCTTCAATGGTGTTGTAGACTTTCGTGGCGTGGAACGACAACGTCGACATGTCGCCGGCATTGAGTATGCTTTTGCCGTCAACTTCCACTCCGAAGGCGTGGGCGGCGTCGTAGATCACACGCAGTCCGTATTTGTCGGCGATGGCCTGTATGCGTTCCGTGTCGCAGGGCTTGCCGTAGACGTGCACGGGCATGATGGCCGTGGTCTTGGGAGTGATGGCTGCCTCTATGCAGTCGGGGTCGATGCCCCCCGTGGCCGGGTCGATGTCGACAAACACCGGCTTGATGCCGTTCCACCATAAGGCATGCGTCGTGGCCACGAAACTATAGGGCGTGGTAATCACCTCGCCGGTGATGCGCAGGGCCTGCAACGCCGTGATCAGCGGCAACGTGCCGTTGGTGAACAGGCTGACATACGGCACCTTCAGATACTCGGCAAGCGCCTCTTCGAGTCGCTGGTGGAAACTGCCGTTATTGGTGATCCACTTGCTGTCCCATATCTCGCGGAGCAGACCTTGGAATTCCTCCAGGTCGGGCAGCAATGGCGATGTGACGGTAATGGTATCCATATTCTTATTTTCCGTAAGTGCGCAGGAGAGCTCTCACTAATCTACAGGAATTCGATGAAGGAGGGGTGGAGTTCGTACTCCACGGCCAGCAAGCCGGGGAGGCGCACCAGTATCTTCTTCTTCCTGCCGCCGCGGATGCTCAGCAGCTCTGCCTCGTATCCGTTGAGGATGTCGTCGCTGATGATGCGTATCCTCTTGCCGAAATGCAACGTGCCCAATTCTTCGGGCAGGTAATAACGCGGCTCTTTGCTCTGCTGCGAGGCGGCGATGAACCGGTCCATCTCGGCGGTGTCAATGGTCAGAGGGTCGCGGTAGGGACGTCCCTTTACGTAACGGTATTGTAGGGTAGGGGTCTCGGCGATGTACGGGTCGAGTTGCTCGCGTGTTCCGCGCACGAAGAGAAGGTCGTGGAGCACGGGCTGCTGCCGCTTCACCTTGCGCCCCTGACAGGTGACCACCGTCCACCGCATGGGAGTGAACACCTCCAGACCTGCCTCGCGCAGCAGCTCATAGCCGGGACGCTTGGCGTTGGGACGTGTAAGGTCGCGCAGACAATACCAGTGCATAGCTTCTATTCCTGCCTGACTGTGTAATTATTTGACATTCAGGCAGTTATGGCTACAGGACCAATGAGTTGACCTATATTCGGGGTTTGCCGTCGTTCTCAATGTGGTGAAGATGTCGGCAAATCAGCAATCGGCATCCGATGCTGAAACAGCTTGCAAAATTACTATTTTTCGCCCAAAACAGCAAGTCTTTTCCCTGAAACATCTCTTTGTTTTGGCCTTCTATGATTATCCGACGAGGAAGACCTGGAGCTGATGGCCCAGGACTTCGAGGGATTCCCCGCCATTGGTACAACGAGGGCTTCATGTCGGAGGACGACTTCGACAATATCATCGAATATTCGGAGTTGTGCGACAAGTACAGCCGGGTGGCCGTCGATGATTATGATGATTATATGGAGTTCCACGACGAACTCGACGACTTCGAGGAAGCCTGCTGCAGCGAGTGGGACAGCGAGGAAGACTTCGCCAGTTCCATCCGGCAAGTCCGAAATGCTTGCGCTCACGGTCTGCTTTTGTATGATTTACGCCTTCCTCAGGCAATTCGCCGAGATCCTGCGGCGTACAATTCGGCGGAACGCAACAACATAATCGGAGCCATCCGTGTTATAAGGGGTCAAGCCGAATTCACGGGGCATTTGTTAAAACAGGGAGAATCGAGTGTTAAAAATTCAAGCATATAGTTTGACGAGGCGCAAGATGAAGAAATCACGGTCTCGTACTCCCCGCATCTGCGAACGGAATATTTTGACTTTGGAATTGAAAGCTTCAGCAGTAGACAACACGCGGACAACACCCCCTCTGAAACGGTGTCGATTTTGGACAACAATCCCGTTCATTAGTACTCAATCCGATGTTCATATGCGCATACCGTCTAAAAATACCTTAGGCGACAAGCCTCTATTGCAGAGGGCTTATCGCCTAAGTAACTTATAATAAGGGGCAATCTCCTATCCTTCCACAGCCTGCTGCGCCTCTGCCATTCTCTCCATCCCTTCAATAACTTACACGCGAGGTGTAAGCCATGTGTAAGCGGGATTTTTGGGAGGTTTTGGCGCCGTTCTGAGGTTAGTCCTCAATCGCGGCTTGGGCCACTGCCATTTTAACCCTTATCTCAGGCACTTACAACCGTAGTGTAAGCGGTGAGTAAGCGAGTCGAAGATTAAGCCTTCGCTATTATTATAGATGCGTTGACGCGAGATTCCGGTTTTCACTTGGTTTCTTCCTGTTCTTACATCTCATAGTCCTTACTTTTATTTGTTTCTTATCAAGTTAATTATCTCGTCCTTGTCGCGCAGATTGGATTTCAACTGCTCGACATTATCTTTAAGTCCGGCTATCTGATCGCGCAGGTCTGTAACAGTACCTTGCTTTTCCTCCAACTTGACCTTTAGCACTTCAAGTTGTGAGAGGATAGCGGCCTCTCCGATGTTGTTTTGTGCATCACCGTCGCCGAGTGCCACTGCCGCCAAGTATGCGTTGACGTTAGTGGGGAACGTGCAGAATAAAGCGAAGAAATTGAAGTCAAGAGCACGACACACCTTAATGAGCCTCTTTGTTTCCATCGTCTCTCTCTCAAAGATACGATTGACGTGTTGCTGAGGAACACCAATGCGGCGACCAAACTCTGTTTTGGTCATATCAAGTTCATCAAGTCGCTTCTTGATGGCCTTGCCAATATGCACTTCTTTTAGTTCAACATTAAACATTAAACAGTGATTTTTTCTTAAATCGGCACACCAATTATTGTTTGTATAAACTTTAATTGGTTAATTTGCGTTTCAAAGTTACTGATATACTGATTGCAAAGTTAATCATTAATCCTCAATTAAACAAATAAATCGGCACTAAAATGAATGATTCAAAGCAAAAAATTCGTCCAGCCCTCATGGGACTCAACATTGGGCAAGCCGTGGAGTTCCCCATTTCTCGGCTAAAGAGTGTGCGCACACAAGCCTCGGAGCTTGGTGCTATCTATGACCGTCAGTTCACAACCAAGATGGATCGAGAAAGAAGAATCGTCGAGGTTAAGAGAATGTCTTAATACACTCGGCTATGGCGTTTCTTCAATTTCTCGACCATCTCATTCCCTACGACACCTTCCTCGATGACATCGCGGCAAGGGTCGTAAGAATGCTGAAAAGCGATAGCGACGACCCAGAATTTGTTAGCCAAAGAAAGGCTTATGAGATGTTTGGTCGTCGCAACGTTGAGCGTTGGAGAAAACAAGGCAAGATAGAACCGTGTAAACGACCTGGCAGACTGGAGTACCGCACGGCTGACCTTCGCCTTCTCCAACGAGTTAAACAAGACTACTTCAAAGACTGAATGACCATGTATAATAACAATATCAAGCACAGGGAGGCGGCAGAACTTACCGCCTACCTTAAAACACTTGACAGGCGTAATCGCGCCAACTTCATCAAGTGGGTGGCCGAGGAGTGCGACGTATCGAGAGCCGTTGTTTACAGCTGGAGATATATGTGTTCCCGAATCCCGGAATATGCCAAGGAAATAATGGAGAAGTGCGCCGGGCAACAAATCTTCTTCGATGACATCGACATTGATATAGACCAACCATCACATGAGACGCAATCGACCTGACGTAGACCCTGACCGTCGGTATAGCATCAAGGAGTTCTGCGACAAACTTAATATATGCCGCGACACTATCCTCAAATACACAAAGTTAGACGTGATAGTGCCAATCAGAATTTCGAGTCGGGAGATATACTATCTCGGCTCTGAAATTCTGATATTGTACGAAGTATTAACCACTAAAAAACGCGACAATGATTGAAGAATCAACCATCCGACAGGTCCACGATAGAGCAGACATCGTGGACGTAGTGTCGCGTTTTGGAATAACGCTCACACGACGCGGCGCCAACTTTTCCGGCTCTTGCCCTTTTCACACGGACAAAAAGCCGTCGTTTATCGTAAGTCCTAACCGAAACACCTACCACTGTTTCAGTTGTCAGGCACACGGCGATGCCATAGACTTCGTGATGAAGCTCGATAACCGAACATATCCCGAAGCCATTGAATACCTTGCAAATATGTACGGTATTCAAATTCTGCACACGGAGAAGCCCGTCACAGACGAGCAACGCGAAGCGGCACAACATCGTGAATCTCTGTTTGCCTCCGTCGCCCGTGTGCAGGAGTATTTTGTCGAGCAACTTGCCGTCGACACTCCGGAGTCAGAAAAAGCACGACAATACGCCTTCAACCGTTGGGGTAAGGAATACTGCAAAGAGGTCGGTATCGGTTATTGCCCGGCAGATTGGGACTCTCTGCCTAACTATTGCCGGAATAATTGCCTTGACGAACACGCACTGAAAGAGGTCGGTGTTCTACGTTTCTCCGAAAAGTCGAAGAAACTCTACACAATATTCAGAGGGCGCGTAACAATCCCGATAACCGACAAATTCGGTCGCATTATAGGCTTCACAGCACGATATATAGGCGATGAACCCGACGCTCCTAAATATATCAATTCCTCCGACTCTCCGCTTTTCAAAAAGGGAGAGGTCGTTTTCGGACTCCGTAACGCTCAGCGTCAGGCTTCAAAAGCCGGACGTTTCGTTATTGTCGAGGGCGCCCCCGATGTGCTTATGCTCCAGTCAGACGCCGTGGGGCTGACTGAAACGGTGGCAACCCTCGGTACGGCATGGAACGAGATACAGTTCAAACAACTGCAACGCTACGTTCCATCCCTCGTTTTCCTCCCCGACGCGGATCCGCCAAAGAATGGCGAGCCTTTCGGGGCAGGTGTCAAGGCCGTAATGCGCAACGGTCTCATGGCCCTGCGCATGGGCTTCGACGTAAGTGTACGAGATATTCCGTTCGGAATAGTCGAAGTCAGAACGCCCAAGACTCCTGAGGAAATCGAGGCTGACATTCTTTCAGCCCGTGAGGAAAAATTCAAAGCGGCGACTGAAAAGTACGAGGCAGACCTGCAAGCCTACGAAAAGAATCAGAAACGTAAGAGACCGAAGCCAATGGAAGAACCAAAGGCTCCGGATTTTGAAAGTATCGAGTTATCAGAAGCGGAACTGGCCGCACTCCCCAAGGAGAATATCTCTTACACCGAGGTCAAGAACGACCCCGACAGTTACATCACCGGCCCGGACGTTTTCAACTCTCTTGAAGACGTGCATTTTGCCGTATGGTACGGACTCAAACTGCTCGTCTCCTGCCTCACAGACTCCGACCGCGTCAAAGCACTCAACGAGATATGCCGGGATGTTCTCGTGCATATCTCAGACGAGACTATGCTCAACCGCTGCCTCGAACCGCTTGCAAAGGAATTTGGCAAGCTCAAACTTTGGCGCGATGCTCTGCAACGTGCGCAAGGCGAACTGCGCCGTGAGCGTGAAATCAAGGCCAAAGAATCTATGTCGGCAGAGCAAGCCGCCATGAGAGAACTCGGCATCATCGTCAAGAACGGTTGCTATTGCTCCTACGACAAAGAGGGCGACCTTGAAAGGTGGAGCAACTTCACTATGCAGCCGTTGTTCCACATCATCGACGGCGACAACGCCATACGTATCTTCCGACTGAAGAACGAGCGTGGCACCGTCAAGGAGATTGAACTGAGGCAAGAGGAACTTGTCTCGCTCAATCGTTTCAAGCAGCGCGTCGAGTCCCTGGGCTTCTTCTCGTTCAAGGGCGATGCCATGAAACTCGATAACCTCAAAGAATACCTGTATTCTATCACCGACAGCGCAATTCAACTCTCCAAGATGGGCTGGAACGCCACGGAGGAATTGTACGCTTTCGGTGACGGCATCTTCGCCGACAACGTGCTTTACCCGGTCAATGACCTCGGTATCGTCAAGGTTGACGAGCGCACGTTTTATCTGCCGGCCTTCTCGAAGATGCACGTCGATCAGCGCGACGCATATCAGTTCGAGCGTAGTTTCTCTTGCCGTGAACACGGCGAAGTGACGCTCCATGAATACGTCAGGCGTATGGTACAGGTTTTCGGCGACAATGCCAAGGTCGGCTTCGCTTTCGTTCTTGCCACGCTCTTTCTGGACGTTGTGAAACAGACATCCAAACGCCTCGCCCTGCTGAATATATTCGGACGCAAGGGCACCGGCAAAACGGAGCTTGGCACGGCTCTTATGTCGTTCTTCATCAAACTAAACGACCCGCCTTCGCTCGCCACGACCTCGATGGCTTCGCTCAACGAAATGCTCTCTTGTGCCGAAAACAACCTCGTGCATCTCGACGAGTACAAGAACGAGCTGGACTTCCGAAAAATCGAACTTCTCAAACAGATATGGGGCGGTAGCGGTCAGACCAAGAAGAATATGGACGGTGACAAAAAGGTGCAGCGCACCTTTGTCCGCTCCGGAGTAATTCTTACCGGTCAGGACGCACCGACCCGTGATGACGCTCTATTCTCTCGCGTCATCCACTTGGCTTACTCGCAGGTAACATTCTCCAAGGAAGCCAAACGTAACTTCGAGGAATTTCAGGCTATCAGCGCACGAGGCGCCGTACACCTTACGGTGCAACTGCTGAAACTCCGCAAACTGTTTGAGACCGATTACGCCGCGCACTATGCCGCCTGTAAGCGCGAACTCGTTTCGGCTCTTTCGGAAGACAGCATCGAGGATCGTCTGCTCAACAACTGGCTCGCTCCGCTTGCCGCGTTCCATACTGTGCAGACGAGCCTCGACCTGCCGTTCGACTACAAAGACCTGTTCAACATCTGCGTCGGAGGCATACGCCGTCAGAACGAGCAGTTGAAGAAGAACAGCGACATTGCCGTGTTCTGGTCTATGCTCGACTCGAACCATATGCAGGGCCGCATCATTGCCAAGGCTCACTTCGCCATCAAGAAGATGTCGCAGTTCAAGCGCAATGACCGCGAGACAATCGACTTCGGACGCGACAAGACTATCCTCTTTCTCAACTATCAGAACGTGGTCAACGCCCTGGGCCAACGTGTCAACGGCTCCAACGTTATCGGCAAACTCGATACCGTGTCGCTCGAATCCTACCTCCGGACGCATCCTGCGTTCCTCGGTACACGTCAGCACCGTTTTCAGGTGCTTCTACCCAACGGCTTACCCGATTATACATACGAGAACCGCGACGGCAAGCAGGTACGCCGTGTGAAGGAAGTACGCCCAATGGCGTTCGTTTTCGATTACGAACTTCTCAAAGATAGTTACGAAATCAACCTCGAAACGGTTGAGCGAGCCGAAAACGAACTCACGGAAGATGATCTGGAGCAAGACTCCAAAGCATCTTCCGAGCCTGAGACAGTCGCACCTCCTGTTCAGCCGGGCTTCTTCGACGATCAGGACGATGACGATATGCCGTTCTAACTCCAAAAACATCAGGATAGAGATAATTCACGTCTGATTTCCGTGAATTATCTCTATTTTTATTTCTGCTCTTTTCTCCGTTCCGAACGAGCCGAAATATGGCACAGACAATTTAGACAACGTAGCCAACGCTATAAATCAGCACGTTAAAGCCGTTTTGGCATAGCCAACGGCTTGACACGTTTAGACAACGGTTGCCGATTTTCAGATTTTTGTGCCCAAAATATCCCAAATCAGACAACGAAATCAGCCCTATTATATCTATATTTTTGTCTGACAAAATATATCTTATTATATAATAGGGCTTTACGCTCGCTTACATCTCTGTTGTCTGCGTCGCTATTTTCGCTTACCTGTGGGTATCCTCATGTGTGCGCGATGCAAATACCGTTTCTCTCTTGGCTGAATTTTAGGGTCGCTCGCCACCGCTCACGACGTTGCCGATTATCGACAACGCAAAGCCCTAAAAATTAGTATAATCCGCTGATTATAGGTAAATTTGCATATTATAACGCGCCTGATTTATGAGCCAGATTTGCCTCTATATACCTCTCGAAGATTATCTCTCCCAGTGGTTCGTTCACGAACACGGAGGCGAGGTGCCGGTGCATCTCACTCGCGGCTCGGTCGAGAGTAAGATTCTCGAAGTGTATCTCGCGCATCGTCCCGAAGACCAACTGCCGGAGATAGGCGGCGAGGGCAAGCTCGCCATCGCCATCCCGTCGTTCCGTAATCGACCGCCGGAGGTGTTCAATTACCTGCCGCAACGTGCGCTCTCGTCGTTGCTCACTATCATACGCAACCGCTTCGATATTGAGCTGTGGAACGACCTCCATCACTTCGGCAAGATTACAAAGCGTCAGGACGAGCTTATCTATGCCTGGATGGAGAAGCACGGTATCGAGATGACCGAGACAAACTGGAACGCCATCGCCAAACGCTATCAGCGTCAGCGGACGGTCTACATCAAGCGCCAATGGTCAAAAAGTTCATACAAGGGCAAAAAATCTACTTGATTTCAGCCCCTCGATTTTCAATTTCTGAATTTTCTGATTTTTTGCCCTTATGAAGACATCCACGCAAATATTGCCCGGTGTTAAGGCTATCGGCTGGGTCGATTGCCGACACCTGCCGAAGCGGGTTGACCTCGCAGGTATCTGCGGTATGCCCGTGGCCATACTTACCACGATACACCCGGTAGAGTTTTTCGATGAGCCGCAATGCGAATGTCAGACCAAGAAGGACGGTGCCGGGTACGAGGACACCGCCACCTTGAAGTTCCTTACAGGCGCGGAACTTCCCCGGTCTACCAATCTCGGCTTCGTCGTTACAGATGTCAACGACAAATCCTATCTCATCGGCTCCAAGGAACGGCCTGTGCCGATTCCGGAGAAAACTCACCGCCTCGGTCTGCCCGACGGCGACGCCGCCGGTTTCCTCTATGAAGTGAAGCACATCTCCATCAAGTCGATGGTGCCGTGCTTGATATAATATTTTGCATCAAAAACAATCCCAACCAGTTCATGCCGCAGTGATGCGGCAAGGTCATTACAGATTTTGAAGTTACTGATGCCGCTTGCCTGTGATAGGTAGGCGGTTTTCTTTTTATAGGTAGTCGAGCCTTCCCTTTCGGAAAAGCCGTGGGAGCGAGGGCTGGGGTCAGACTGTGCGGAACACTGTTTGCTCCGCTCGTGGTCGAATGAACAGGACGGCTCCGTGGTCGGTAGCGGTCATTGTCGCCCTTTGATAGCGGTAGTCAATGATGCACCGGGTGAACTGACCCACGCATCGCAGTAGCCCTGCGGGTGTCGGGCCCGTGGTGGAACTCCTAATTAGCGGTGGCTCCCTAACCGCGCCTGTCGCACTATTCCGCTTGTCAGCGGAGAAGTCGACCTCTGACTTGTGGCCCTCGTCAGTCAGCGGTAGCGGTGGACTCCCTCATAGTCCTTCGCCTGAATCAAGGTGTGGGTCTGCCTCGCCTATGTGGAACGCCTTGCAGGTTTTGGTGTCGGGCGGTTGAGCCGCACCGGTCAATCCATAACGACACACCGCCATTGCACTTGCCAACATTGTAAGCACCGACATATCGGGTTCTCCTGCATCCGCTCTTGTGCGACAGCATCGCAAGTCCGGCACGCCCATGTTCTTCGGTTCTTCTGACTCTTGGATGTTAAGTTCACCTGTATTCTCACCTTGGAAATCTTCGGGACATCGTGCTCATTTAGTTTTCCATCACAAAGTTAGCACAGGCGGTAGCCATGTCAAGGCTGAAATGCACGGTCTGCCATTCTCGCCTCCGGCTTCCGAGGACGCAGCCCGACCTTGCCTAAGTCTCCCTGGTGCCTATGCTTTGATTTGTTCGTAAAACTTAAAAAATGAACACAATGTCAAACCCTCAAATTTCTACCAAGATGAGACTACAATTCGGAGAACTCAACATCACTCCAAGAGTCGAAGAACGACTCGAAGAACTGGGCTACACTGTAGCCGAACTGGCTGATGCCATCGCTGAACACAAGAGCGAGTGCGACGGCGAACCCTCTGTCTATGTCGGTACTTACGGCAAGTACAACGACGGCTCGCTCTGCGGTCTGTGGATTGACCTCAGCAGCTTCAACGCCTACGACGATTTCATCGACTTCTGCAAGGCGATCCACGCCGACGAGGAAGACCCGGAGCTGATGGCTCAGGACTACGAGGGATTCCCCCGGCAGTGGTACAACGAGGGCTTCATGTCGGAGGACGACTTCGACAATATCCTCGAATACTCGGATATGTGCGACAAGCACGGTCAGGAAGCCGTCGACGACTACATGGAGTTCCACGACGAACTCGACAACTTCGAGGAAGCCTACTGCGGTGAGTGGGACAGCGAAGAAGACTTCGCCCGGCACATCGTTGACGAGTGCTACAATCTCGAACGCGAGATGGGAGACCTTGCCCGCTACTTCGACTACGAAGCCTTCGGACGCGACCTGTTCATGTACGACTACTCGATGGGCGCAAACGGCAACGTGTTCCGCGTAGTCTGACCCCGAACCTCCCTCTCTCCCCGGCAAGGGCTTTTCCGAAAGGAAAGGCTCTTTTGCTGTTCCAACCGCCGATTTTTCAATTATTTTCAGTAATTTTGTGTTACTGAAAATAAGATATATGAAAACTCAAATACTTCGTATTCCGGAAATTCCGAACGATAAAGTCGTTCTTCTCAATATCTCGAAATCGTACAATGCCGATAAAGATACCGACCCTATGTTTATCCGCGAGAATGTGTACGAAATGACCCGTAAATACTGGACGGTCAACCTCGATATTGTGAGGGAGGCCGAGTATGCCTTCGGTGTCGCCAACGGCATTGTCGTTGCAGTCTTTACTGATTTGAAGTGGGATTATATAGAATCCCCACATTTTGGCACTATGCGTAAAGCCTTTACAGGTCGTAGCGTTGACAACAGCCCTTATCTCGGTTTAGACCTTTCCGAATACATGGCAGTCCGTAATCCATTCAGGTATGTAAATATCGAAGTTACACGGCAGTAACTTCTCTTAAATTTCATATTATCAGGCTCGCAGTTTCCGGACTGTGAGCCTTTTTCGCGTCTTTTCCTCTCCTTATTTATAGCAGTAATTTCGTGGCAAAGTTAGTTTTGCCATGTCAAAGACCGCATATCACATCTCACTCAAAGGCTACGTCGGAGGCTGGGACTTCGACCGTAGCGATGTCGACGCTGTGCTCGCCGAGAACGACGGCAAGCGCGTCAACGTCCTTATCGACTCGCTCGGTGGCTCGCTCGCTACCGGCCTCTCTATCTCTGCCGCTTTCCGTAACCACGGCGATGTGGCGGTGCATTTCGTCGGACTCAATGCCTCTGCCGCCACCATCGCTTCGCTCGGTGCGGCCCACATCTCAATCGACGCCGGGGCTATGTACCTCGTGCATAAGTGCTCGATGGCTTTCTTCGAGTGGGGCAGTCTCAACAGCGACCAGTTCGCTACGCTCATCACCGACATTGAGAAGATTAAGGCCGACCTCGATAAGCTCGACCTCAATGTAGCCCAACTCTACGCCAAGAAGTGCCGCAAGCCCGTTGCGGATCTTCTCGCACTTATGAAAGTCGGAGGCTGGCTCACCGCCAAGGAAGCCCTCGACTGGGGCTTCGTCGATGAAATCACCGACCTTGCCGATGAACCGGCTCCCAAACTCACCGACGCCATCGCATCCGCTATGGCGAGCGCCGGTATGCCCATACCCAACATTCAAATCTCCGAATCCGACAAGGAGTCGGCGTTCGGCAAGTTCCTCGCTGCGCTCACTTCCTTCTTCAAGCCTACCGCCAATCCCGTAACTAATTCACTCCACAACGCCATGATTAAATCCTACAAGTTCCTGTCGGCTGTCCTGGCCGACAAGCCTCTGACCGTGACCGACGGCGCCGCCTCAATCACCACCGAACAGCTTGACTCCATCGAGAACGCGCTCGCCGACAAAGATAAACTTGTCAACGAGCAGAAAGCGACCATCGAAGCCCACGAGGCCACTATCAAGACCAAGGACGAGACTATCGCTTCGCTCCGGTCCAAACTCGAAAAGAAGCCCGCCGAAGACTCCAAGCAGGTCATCGACGAGGGCAAGAAAGACACGGAGCCGGCCAACGAGGCAGAGACATACTGCAAGACCGTCAACTCAGCCCGCAAGCTCTACAACATGGTCTAACCCCGATTCCCGATTTCAAATTTCCAATCCCCAAAAATATGGCAGGTAAATTTTCCTTTTCCCTCGCTCAGTATCAGGAAGCCGCGACTATCTACCGCAAGGATCTTCTCATGCTGCCTATCATCGGCATACAGGAGTCCTTGCAGTATATGACCGGTCGCCCCGGCATCCGATACAAGGAGGAAGTCGCCTCTATCAGCGGCGACGCGCAGTTCGCGCCCTACAAGCCCTCGCGTTCGCAGGACTTCAACCTCAATCTCGACTTCCGCACTCTGGAGACTTTCTTCGGCTCCGTTGTCGCCAAGTTCGAGCCTAACTCGGCTATCTCCACGCTTCTCGGCACAGGTGCCACCAAGGGCGACGGTCAGATGACCACGCCCACCGCGCTCCACGTGCTCGCCCTTATCGCAAAGGGTCTCGCCGAGCATCTGAACGACGCTCTGTGGAGCGGCAAGCGCAATCCCGGCGGCGATACCACCGCTGACCTTTTCGATGGTTTCGATACCATCACCGAAAAGGAGATTGCCGCAGGTGCTATCGCTTCCGACCTCGGCAACTACATGAAGATTGACGAGGCCATCACCTCGGCCAACGCCGTCGACGTTGCCAAGTCGATTCTGTTCTCGCTCGACCCGCGACTCCGCAAGGAGGAACTATATATGTTCTGCTCGCAGGACTTCGCCGACAAATACAACGAGGGCTATCTGATGACTCACGGGGGTATCTCTTACAATACCCAGTATGACCAGACCGCCGTCGAAGGCTCCAACGGTCGCCTCAAACTTGTGCCCCTCTATAACAAGATGGACTCCAAGTTTATCCACATCTGCCCGAAGTCCAACATGCTCGTCGGCTACGACCAGATGGGCGACATCGAGAATATCCTCGTCAAGGAGTATGAGCCGTTCATCCTCTCGTATATCGCCACTATGTTCTTCGGCGTTCAGTTCGAGTCTATCGACAAGCGACGCTTCAAGGCTGTGGAAATCACCGTCTAACCCTTAACACCCATTCAGATATGGCTACAAAATGTACCTCTATCCAAAAGTCGCTCGGCTGGTGCCAAGGCACTCCCGAGCTTCCGGGTGTGAAGCGTCGCATCTACTATCTCGCCAAGTCGCTCATCCTCGGCTTCCCTCAGTTGCCGCGCGATGAACTTGGCCGACCCACTTCGGCTATCCTAACCGGCGAGTACACTCTTGCCGCTGATGCCAAGTGGAAGTATATCGACATTCTCCCCGACAAGTCGCAGCTGACCTCGGAGGCTCAGGGCGAGCTTCCCTCGCAGACGCAGCTCAACAAACTCGTTGCCGTGCATCCGGGCGTCGGAGCGGATGCCTCCGCTGCCGCCGCTTACATCAACAACACCGACAACGTGTTCGTCGTAGAGGATATGAAAGGAAACTTTCGAGTCCTCGGCAATGACAAGTGGAGCACCAAGGCGACTGTCGCCCAGGATCTCGGTCAGGGTGCCACCGGCACTACCTCGACCACTATCAATGTCGAGGCTACCGACGAAGTGCCCGCGCCCTTCTTTGTCGGCACACTCGAAACCGAGGACGGCGACATCAAGTGCGGTCAGGCCGCGTAATCTCCGCGCTCTATGATAAAGAGAAGCGTCAGGGAGGGAGCAATAGCGTTGGACGACGTGTTGAACGACATCGAAGTGCCTTCGCTCGACGTTCCTGACCTCGACGCTTCTTCTTTTTCTCGCGACGAGAGCAAAGACCTCTTTGCCGAGAAAAAGCGGGCGGCATGGAAAGACGTGCAGCAAGCGGAGGCTCGCTGCGACTTCGCCCCTAACAAGGTGCGAATTTCCTACCGCAATCCGTCATTCGGGATTATATCGCTCTGGAAGAAATCGCTCTATGGCCGGACGCTGACCGACATTAAGAGCGACGATGCTATGGTCGAGAAATTTGCCGAGGGCATGAATACCCTTATCCGGCAAATCCTCGGTCATTCGCTCGCTTCCGGCGACTGGTGCATCGTTACCTCGCCCAAACGTCGCCACAAGACGCGCAACTTCGCTTCGCTCATTGCAGCGCAGTTAGGCTCGCTTCTCGGCATACCATTCTACGAAGATATTGCCGAGTGCCACTCGAAGCATCGTGTCGGGGCGGTGTTTACCTTTGGAGCAGATCCACCAAAGGAGCGCAACATAATCGTGTTCGACGATTTTGTTACCACCGGTGCCACGATGATCTCGATGAAAAACCTGCTCGAACCGCTCGGCTACAACCTCGTGTTCTTCACAGGCATAAACAATAAAATTTAACCGCTCGTGTCAAAATACTTTTGACCCCTGCGGCCAATTTAATTTTGACCCCCTTATGGACCACAAATTCACCCAACAGATAAAGGAATGGCTGGAGCAGCATCACGACGAGCGCGACTATGCCGCCGGTGCTCTCATTCTTCTGAAACTCTCAGGCAATCAGATTATTTATCGTAATCTTATTGCCAATCCGTCTGCCAAGGCTGACTTCATCGAGTATCAGATTCAGAAATATTACAACTTCCGCGTCCAAGCCCTGACTCATGCGCAGGTCGAGGAAATGGCAGAGCAGGTAAAGACCATCGCCGACGAGCATCATCTGACAGACGATGCTTCTACCGAGCCGGAAGATGAACGTCGCCTCGGTAAACGCGAAGACCACGCTTCGCTACCTGACGAAATCAAGGCGAAGTACGTTGAGAATCTTTCGCTTCTCCAACGTATGCGCGTGCTGCATCTGCGCCTCCGCTCGCTCTCGCTTGAAAACGCCACATGCCCGGACTCCGAGCGTTATCCGTTCCTCAAAGAACTTATAACGCTCGACAAGAAGCTTCACGCCAACTGGGAGGCTTACGACCATTATGTTGCCCCCGGCCCCGATGCCGTTCCCTCGCGATCGGCAAAAGCCAAACGCTCCGCCGCCGGTAGCAAGAAGTCCGCCAAGTTATCGTGAAACGCTTTCGTAGAAAGAAATGAAAAGGACTGCCGACATTACCCAAATCCTTCGACCGTTGAAAGAGACGCCGTTTCAGGCTTACCTTTCAAATGCCGTGCAGGTTGCAGACATTCTCGAATGGATTTTAAGCCAAGTCGGCATTGCCGAAGTGTGGCAGACTTCTTTCTCAATCTCCGAGGAATTTCTTCGACGCTTATTCTTCATCACAAAGGATAAGCGCGTGAGCCGGATTAACCTTGTGCTCGACCACAAGGCTACCAACAAGACGCTCAAACTGTGGGCGTTTATCACCCAAGTTATCGAGCGCACCTATCTTGCCGATAACCACAGCAAGATTTTGTTGGTGAAATCCGAGGTCGGAGATACTGTTTCGGTCATTACCTCACAGAACTTGACCCGTGGCAACCGCCACGAGTCGGCGTTTATCTCCACCGATAAAGCAATCTTCGACCGGCTCCACGAGCAGGTCAACGATTTAATAACCAATCACAGCGTACCACTCCATGACTTATTCCGAGACCGAATTACAGCAGATTGAAAAATACGCTTCAATCTACTTGAAGATTTCCGACATCGCCGTGATACTCGATATTCCGGCTGATGTGCTTCGCGAAGACATCGCCGACCGAGGCACCGACGTCAGCAAGGCTTACCGTCGTGGCAAAGCCGCCTCTAAGGTCAAGCTCCATTCTCAGGAAATGATGCTTGCACAGGTCGGCTCGCCGCTCGCTATCGAGAACGCCCACCGCAATT